>NZ_AEJZ01000188.1:0-16763 GCF_000208525.1 Escherichia sp. TW14182 | reverse complement strand
CTCGTCGGGCTCATAACCCGAAGGTCGTCGATTCAAATCCGGCCCCCGCAACCACTTTCCCTTAGAGTTCTTTTTCAAATATACTGTGAAGACTTCGGCCTTCGTAGTGGGATTTGAAAAAATCCTTCTGGAAAGTGCTCCAGACCGCATTTGCGGTTATAGGGTTCAGTTATATAAAGCCCCGATTTATCGGGGTTTTTTGTTATCTGACTACAGAATAACTGGGCTTTAGGCCCTTTTTTTATGTCTTGGGGGTGGGCTTGTCCACATTAGAGCAAAAATTAACAGAGATGATTACTGCGCCAGTTGAGGCCCTGGGTTTTGAACTGGTTGGCATCGAGTTTATTCGCGGTCGCACATCCACACTGCGCATCTATATTGATAGTGAAGATGGCATCAATGTTGATGATTGTGCTGATGTGAGCCACCAGGTAAGTGCCGTGTTGGATGTTGAAGATCCCATCACCGTTGCTTATAACCTGGAAGTCTCCTCACCGGGTCTCGATCGCCCACTGTTCACGGCTGAACACTACGCCCGTTTCGTCGGAGAAGAGGTGACTCTGGTTCTCCGCATGGCGGTACAAAACCGTCGTAAATGGCAGGGCGTTATCAAAGCGGTAGACGGTGAAATGATCACAGTTACCGTCGAAGGTAAAGATGAAGTGTTCGCGCTGAGTAATATCCAGAAGGCGAACCTGGTTCCCCACTTTTAATAGTCTGGATGAGGTGAAAACCCCGCGATGAACAAAGAAATTTTGGCTGTAGTTGAAGCCGTCTCCAATGAAAAGGCGCTGCCTCGCGAGAAAATTTTCGAAGCGTTGGAAAGCGCGTTGGCTACAGCAACCAAGAAAAAATATGAACAAGAGATCGACGTCCGCGTACAGATCGATCGCAAAAGCGGTGATTTTGACACCTTCCGTCGCTGGCTGATTGTTGATGAAGTCACACAGCCGACCAAAGAAATCACCCTTGAAGCTGCGCGTTTTGAAGATGAAAGCCTGAACCTGGGCGATTACGTTGAAGATCAGATTGAGTCTGTCACCTTTGACCGCATTACGACCCAGACGGCAAAACAGGTTATCGTGCAGAAAGTTCGTGAAGCCGAACGCGCGATGGTTGTTGATCAGTTCCGTGAACACGAAGGTGAAATCATCACCGGCGTGGTGAAAAAAGTAAACCGCGATAACATCTCTCTGGATCTGGGTAACAATGCTGAAGCTGTCATCCTGCGTGAAGACATGCTGCCGCGTGAAAACTTCCGCCCTGGCGACCGCGTTCGTGGCGTGCTTTATTCCGTTCGCCCGGAAGCGCGTGGCGCGCAGCTTTTCGTCACCCGTTCCAAACCGGAAATGCTGATCGAACTGTTCCGCATTGAAGTGCCGGAAATCGGCGAAGAAGTGATTGAAATTAAAGCTGCCGCTCGCGATCCTGGCTCTCGTGCGAAAATCGCGGTGAAAACCAACGATAAACGTATCGATCCAGTAGGTGCTTGTGTCGGTATGCGTGGTGCCCGTGTTCAGGCAGTTTCCACCGAGCTTGGCGGCGAGCGTATCGATATCGTCCTGTGGGATGATAACCCGGCGCAGTTCGTTATTAATGCAATGGCACCGGCAGACGTTGCTTCTATCGTGGTGGATGAAGATAAACACACCATGGATATCGCCGTTGAAGCTGGTAATCTGGCGCAAGCAATTGGCCGTAACGGTCAGAACGTGCGTCTGGCTTCGCAGCTGAGTGGTTGGGAACTCAACGTAATGACCGTTGACGACCTGCAGGCTAAACATCAGGCGGAAGCACACGCAGCGATCGATACCTTCACCCGTTATCTCGACATTGACGAAGACTTTGCCACTGTCCTGGTAGAAGAAGGCTTCTCGACGCTGGAAGAACTGGCCTATGTGCCGATGAAAGAGCTGTTGGAAATTGAAGGCCTTGATGAGCCGACTGTTGAAGCACTGCGCGAGCGTGCTAAAAATGCACTGGCCACCATTGCACAGGCCCAGGAAGAAAGCCTCGGTGATAACAAACCGGCTGACGATCTGCTGAACCTTGAAGGGATGGATCGTGATTTGGCATTCAAACTGGCCGCCCGTGGCGTTTGTACGCTGGAAGATCTCGCCGAACAGGGCATTGATGATCTGGCTGATATCGAAGGGTTGACCGACGAAAAAGCCGGAGCACTGATTATGGCTGCCCGTAATATTTGCTGGTTCGGTGACGAAGCGTAATAAACTGTAGCAGGAAGGAACAGCATGACAGATGTAACGATTAAAACGCTGGCCGCAGAGCGACAGACCTCCGTGGAACGCCTGGTACAGCAATTTGCTGATGCAGGTATCCGGAAGTCTGCTGACGACTCTGTGACTGCACAAGAGAAACAGACTTTAATTGACCACCTGAATCAGAAAAATTCAGGGCCGGACAAATTAACGCTGCAACGTAAAACACGTAGCACCCTTAACATTCCTGGTACCGGTGGAAAAAGCAAATCGGTACAAATCGAAGTCCGCAAGAAACGCACCTTTGTGAAACGCGATCCGCAAGAGGCTGAACGCCTTGCAGCGGAAGAGCAAGCGCAGCGTGAAGCGGAAGAGCAAGCCCGTCGTGAGGCAGAAGAATTGGCCAAACGCGAGGCGCAACAAAAAGCTGAACGTGAGGCCGCAGAACAAGCTAAACGTGAAGCCGCTGAACAAGCGAAACGTGAAGCTGCGGAAAAAGACAAAGTGAGCAATCAACAAGACGATATGACTAAAAACGCCCAGGCTGAAAAAGCCCGCCGTGAGCAGGAAGCTGCAGAGCTCAAGCGTAAAGCTGAAGAAGAAGCGCGTCGTAAACTCGAAGAAGAAGCACGTCGCGTTGCTGAAGAAGCACGTCGTATGGCGGAAGAAAACAAATGGACTGATAGCGCGGAACCGACCGAAGATTCCAGCGATTATCACGTTACAACCTCTCAACATGCTCGCCAGGCAGAAGACGAAAGCGATCGTGAAGTCGAAGGCGGCCGTGGCCGTGGTCGTAACGCGAAAGCAGCGCGTCCGAAAAAAGGCAACAAACACTCTGAATCTAAGGCCGATCGCGAAGAAGCGCGCGCAGCAGTACGTGGCGGTAAAGGCGGAAAACGTAAAGGTTCTTCACTGCAGCAGGGCTTCCAGAAGCCAGCTCAGGCCGTTAACCGTGACGTGGTGATCGGCGAAACCATCACCGTTGGCGAACTGGCGAACAAGATGGCGGTTAAAGGCTCTCAGGTTATCAAAGCGATGATGAAACTGGGTGCAATGGCAACCATCAACCAGGTCATCGACCAGGAAACCGCACAGCTGGTTGCCGAAGAGATGGGTCACAAAGTTATCCTGCGTCGTGAAAACGAACTGGAAGAAGCGGTAATGAGCGACCGTGATACTGGCGCTGCGGCTGAACCGCGCGCGCCGGTCGTGACCATCATGGGTCACGTTGACCACGGTAAAACCTCCCTGCTGGACTACATTCGTTCAACGAAAGTGGCCTCTGGCGAAGCAGGTGGCATTACCCAGCACATCGGTGCATACCACGTTGAAACTGAAAACGGCATGATCACCTTCCTGGACACCCCGGGGCACGCCGCGTTTACTTCAATGCGTGCACGTGGTGCGCAGGCAACGGATATCGTAGTTCTGGTTGTCGCTGCAGATGACGGCGTAATGCCGCAGACCATTGAAGCAATCCAGCACGCGAAAGCGGCGGGTGTGCCGGTTGTGGTTGCTGTGAACAAAATCGATAAGCCAGAAGCCGATCCGGATCGCGTTAAGAACGAACTGTCCCAGTACGGCATTCTGCCGGAAGAGTGGGGCGGTGAAAGCCAGTTCGTACACGTATCTGCAAAAGCAGGTACAGGTATCGACGAACTGCTGGATGCGATCCTGCTGCAGGCTGAAGTCCTGGAACTGAAAGCCGTGCGTAACGGGATGGCGAGCGGTGCGGTTATCGAATCCTTCCTCGATAAAGGCCGTGGTCCGGTTGCAACTGTACTGGTACGTGAAGGTACTCTGCACAAGGGCGACATCGTTCTGTGTGGCTTCGAATACGGTCGTGTTCGTGCAATGCGTAACGAACTCGGTCAGGAAGTGCTGGAAGCAGGCCCGTCCATTCCGGTGGAAATCCTTGGCCTGTCCGGTGTTCCGGCTGCGGGTGACGAAGTTACCGTTGTTCGTGACGAGAAGAAAGCTCGTGAAGTTGCACTGTACCGTCAGGGCAAATTCCGTGAAGTTAAACTGGCGCGTCAGCAGAAATCTAAACTCGAGAACATGTTCGCCAACATGACCGAAGGCGAAGTTCATGAAGTGAACATCGTACTGAAGGCTGACGTTCAGGGTTCTGTGGAAGCGATTTCCGATTCCTTGCTGAAACTGTCTACTGACGAAGTTAAAGTGAAGATCATCGGTTCTGGCGTAGGTGGTATCACCGAAACCGACGCGACCCTGGCGGCTGCATCCAACGCGATTCTGGTTGGCTTCAACGTTCGTGCTGATGCCTCTGCGCGTAAAGTGATTGAAGCGGAAAGCCTGGATCTGCGTTACTACTCCGTCATCTATAACCTGATCGATGAAGTTAAAGCGGCGATGAGCGGTATGCTGTCTCCGGAACTGAAACAGCAGATCATCGGTCTGGCAGAAGTGCGTGACGTGTTCAAATCACCGAAATTCGGCGCCATCGCAGGCTGTATGGTTACCGAAGGTGTGGTTAAACGTCACAACCCGATCCGCGTTCTGCGCGACAACGTGGTTATCTACGAAGGCGAGCTGGAGTCCCTGCGCCGCTTCAAAGATGACGTTAACGAAGTCCGTAACGGTATGGAATGTGGTATCGGCGTTAAGAACTACAACGACGTCCGCACTGGCGATGTGATCGAAGTATTCGAAATCATCGAGATCCAGCGTACGATTGCCTAAGGTTGATTGGGTGTAGGCCGGATAAGGCGTTTGCGTCACTTCCGGCAGCCGTTGCCTGATGTGACGCTGGCGCGTCTTATCAGGCCTACGTGAACAGCCCTTCCACCTGAAATTAATTTTAAAAAGGGGCTTATGGCCCCTTTTTTGTCAGGAGAATTTATTATGGCGAAAGAATTTGGTCGCCCGCAGCGCGTAGCGCAGGAAATGCAAAAAGAGATCGCTCTCATCCTGCAACGCGAAATTAAAGATCCTCGTCTGGGCATGATGACCACCGTTTCCGGTGTCGAAATGTCTCGTGACCTGGCGTATGCGAAAGTATATGTGACGTTCCTTAACGACAAAGATGAAGACGCGGTTAAAGCAGGCATCAAAGCGTTGCAGGAAGCCTCTGGTTTCATCCGCAGCCTGCTGGGCAAAGCGATGCGCCTGCGTATCGTGCCGGAACTGACCTTCTTCTACGACAACTCATTGGTTGAAGGGATGCGTATGTCAAACCTGGTGACCAGCGTGGTCAAACATGACGAAGAACGTCGTGTTAACCCGGACGACAGCAAGGAGGACTAATGAGTCGTCCTCGTCGTCGCGGTCGCGACATTAACGGCGTTTTGTTGCTGGATAAACCGCAGGGTATGTCCAGCAACGATGCGCTGCAAAAAGTGAAACGCATTTATAACGCCAACCGTGCCGGACACACCGGCGCGCTGGATCCGCTGGCAACCGGCATGTTACCGATTTGCCTTGGGGAAGCGACGAAGTTTTCCCAGTATCTGTTGGACTCCGACAAACGCTATCGGGTGATTGCGCGTCTTGGGCAGCGTACCGATACTTCCGACGCTGACGGACAAATCGTTGAGGAGCGTCCGGTAACCTTTAGTGCAGAGCAACTGGCGGCAGCACTGGATACGTTCCGTGGCGATATCGAACAGATCCCTTCGATGTATTCGGCGCTGAAATATCAGGGCAAAAAACTGTACGAGTACGCGCGTCAGGGCATTGAAGTCCCACGCGAAGCGCGTCCGATTACCGTTTATGAATTGCTGTTTATTCGTCATGAAGGCAATGAGCTGGAGCTAGAAATTCATTGCTCAAAAGGCACCTATATCCGCACCATCATTGACGACCTGGGTGAAAAACTCGGCTGTGGCGCGCATGTTATTTACCTGCGCCGTCTGGCGGTAAGTAAATATCCAGTCGAACGGATGGTGACGCTGGAACATCTGCGTGAACTGGTTGAGCAAGCTGAACAACAAGAGATTCCAGCGGCACAATTGCTTGATCCATTACTGATGCCAATGGACAGTCCAGCTTCGGACTACCCCGTAGTGAATCTTCCGTTAACATCTTCTGTTTACTTCAAAAATGGTAACCCGGTTCGTACATCTGGTGCGCCGCTGGAAGGACTGGTTCGTGTTACAGAAGGTGAGAACGGCAAGTTTATCGGTATGGGCGAAATTGACGATGAAGGCCGTGTCGCGCCTCGTCGCCTGGTGGTTGAATACCCGGCGTAATGTTAACCGTCTTGCGATAACAGGTCGCTACGAGTAGAATACTGCCGCTTAACGTCGCGTAAATTGTTTAACACTTTGCGTAACGTACACTGGGATCGCTGAATTAGAGATCGGCGTCCTTTCATTCTATATACTTTGGAGTTTTAAAATGTCTCTAAGTACTGAAGCAACAGCTAAAATCGTTTCTGAGTTTGGTCGTGGTGAAAACGACACCGGTTCTACCGAAGTTCAGGTAGCACTGCTGACTGCACAGATCAACCACCTGCAGGGTCACTTTGCAGAGCACAAAAAAGATCACCACAGCCGTCGTGGTCTGCTGCGCATGGTTTCTCAGCGTCGTAAACTGCTCGACTACCTGAAACGTAAAGACGTAGCACGTTACACCCAGCTCATTGAGCGTCTGGGTCTGCGTCGCTAATTCTTGCGAGTTTCAGAAAAGGGGCCTGAGTGGCCCCTTTTTTCAAGCTAACGGCAGCAATTCACTGGAAACTAATGTATTGTTGCTATGAATGATCTTCCGTTGCAGAGGTTCGCGCGGCTAATGAGAGGCTTTACCCACATCAGGCTGGGTTAGGGTTGTCATTAGTCGCGAGGATGCGCAGAAGATCGGGTATTAACACCAGCGCCGTTAAGGTGCTGTCTAAGAAAGAGAAAGGATATTACATTGCTTAATCCGATCGTTCGTAAATTCCAGTACGGTCAACACACCGTAACTCTGGAAACTGGCATGATGGCGCGTCAAGCCACTGCCGCTGTTATGGTTAGCATGGATGACACTGCGGTATTCGTTACCGTTGTTGGTCAGAAAAAAGCCAAACCAGGTCAGGATTTCTTCCCACTGACCGTTAACTATCAGGAGCGTACCTACGCTGCTGGTCGTATCCCGGGTAGCTTCTTCCGTCGTGAAGGCCGCCCAAGCGAAGGCGAAACCCTGATCGCGCGTCTGATTGACCGCCCGATTCGCCCGCTGTTCCCGGAAGGCTTCGTCAACGAAGTTCAGGTTATCGCCACCGTTGTTTCTGTTAACCCGCAGGTTAATCCGGATATCGTCGCGATGATTGGTGCTTCTGCAGCACTGTCTCTGTCTGGTATTCCGTTCAATGGTCCGATTGGTGCTGCCCGCGTGGGTTACATCAATGATCAGTACGTATTGAACCCGACCCAGGACGAGCTGAAAGAGAGCAAACTGGATCTGGTTGTTGCGGGTACTGAAGCCGCTGTACTGATGGTTGAATCTGAAGCTGAACTGCTGAGCGAAGACCAGATGCTGGGCGCAGTGGTGTTCGGTCATGAACAACAGCAGGTTGTTATTCAGAACATCAATGAACTGGTGAAAGAAGCCGGTAAACCGCGTTGGGACTGGCAGCCGGAGCCGGTAAACGAAGAGCTGAACGCACGCGTTGCTGCACTGGCTGAAGCTCGTCTGAGCGATGCTTACCGCATCACCGACAAACAAGAGCGTTATGCGCAGGTTGACGTGATCAAATCTGAAACCATCGCGACGCTGCTTGCTGAAGACGAAACCCTGGACGAAAACGAACTGGGTGAAATTCTGCACGCTATCGAGAAAAATGTTGTTCGTAGCCGCGTACTGGCAGGCGAACCGCGTATCGACGGTCGTGAAAAAGATATGATCCGTGGTCTGGATGTCCGTACTGGCGTGCTGCCGCGTACTCACGGTTCTGCGCTGTTCACCCGTGGTGAAACTCAGGCGCTGGTTACCGCAACGCTGGGTACTGCACGTGACGCGCAGGTTCTTGATGAACTGATGGGCGAGCGTACCGATACCTTCCTGTTCCACTACAACTTCCCTCCGTACTCCGTAGGCGAAACTGGCATGGTCGGTTCTCCGAAGCGTCGTGAAATTGGTCACGGTCGTCTGGCGAAGCGTGGCGTGCTGGCTGTAATGCCGGATATGGACAAATTCCCGTACACCGTACGTGTTGTGTCTGAAATCACCGAATCCAACGGTTCCTCTTCTATGGCTTCCGTGTGCGGCGCTTCTCTGGCGCTGATGGACGCAGGTGTGCCGATCAAAGCCGCCGTTGCGGGTATCGCAATGGGTCTGGTGAAAGAAGGCGACAACTACGTTGTACTGTCTGACATTCTGGGTGACGAAGACCATCTGGGCGATATGGACTTCAAAGTTGCGGGTTCCCGCGACGGTATCTCTGCATTGCAGATGGATATCAAAATTGAAGGTATCACCAAAGAGATCATGCAGGTTGCGCTGAACCAGGCTAAAGGTGCGCGTCTGCATATCCTGGGCGTAATGGAACAGGCGATCAACGCGCCACGTGGCGATATCTCTGAGTTCGCTCCGCGTATCCATACCATCAAGATCAACCCAGACAAGATCAAAGACGTTATCGGTAAAGGCGGTTCTGTTATCCGTGCCCTGACCGAAGAAACCGGCACAACCATCGAAATCGAAGATGACGGTACTGTGAAGATCGCAGCGACCGACGGCGAGAAAGCGAAACATGCTATTCGTCGTATCGAAGAGATCACTGCAGAAATCGAAGTGGGCCGCGTCTACAATGGTAAAGTGACCCGTATCGTTGACTTTGGCGCATTTGTTGCCATCGGTGGCGGTAAAGAAGGTCTGGTACACATCTCTCAGATCGCTGACAAACGCGTTGAGAAAGTGACCGATTACCTGCAGATGGGTCAGGAAGTGCCGGTGAAAGTTCTGGAAGTTGATCGCCAGGGCCGTATCCGTCTGAGCATTAAAGAAGCGACTGAGCAGTCTCAACCTGCTGCAGCACCGGAAGCTCCGGCTGCTGAACAGGGCGAGTAAGGTTGCCATTTGCCCTCCGCTGCGGCGGGGGGCTTTTAACCGGGCAGGACGCCTTGTTAGCAACCGGGAACAGGACGTTCATTCAACCGTGGTCTTCGGGAGTGGGAAATGAAGCCTTTTTTGCGCTGGTGTTTCGTTGCGACAGCACTTACGCTTGCAGGATGCAGTAATACTTCCTGGCGTAAAAGTGAAGTCCTCGCAGTGCCATTGCAACCGACTTTACAGCAGGAAGTGATTCTGGCACGTATGGAACAGATCCTTGCCAGTCGGGCTTTAACCGATGACGAGCGCGCACAGCTTTTATATGAGCGCGGAGTGTTGTATGATAGTCTTGGTCTGAGGGCATTAGCGCGTAACGATTTTTCGCAGGCGCTGGCAATCCGACCGGATATGCCTGAAGTATTCAATTACTTAGGCATATATTTAACGCAGGCAGGCAATTTTGATGCTGCCTATGAAGCGTTTGATTCTGTACTTGAGCTTGATCCAACTTACAACTACGCGCACTTGAATCGCGGGATCGCATTATATTACGGCGGTCGTGACAAGTTAGCGCAAGATGATCTGCTGGCGTTTTATCAAGACGATCCCAATGATCCTTTCCGTAGTCTGTGGCTTTATCTCGCCGAGCAGAAGCTCGATGAGAAGCAGGCTAAAGAAGTGTTGAAACAGCACTTCGAAAAATCGGACAAGGAGCAGTGGGGATGGAACATTGTCGAGTTCTACCTGGGCAACATTAGCGAACAAACGTTAATGGAAAGGCTCAAGGCGGACGCAACGGATAACACCTCGCTCGCTGAGCATCTCAGTGAAACCAACTTCTATTTAGGTAAGTACTACCTAAGTCTGGGGGATTTGGACAGCGCCACGGCACTGTTCAAACTGGCGGTTGCCAACAACGTTCATAACTTTGTTGAGCACCGATACGCATTGTTGGAATTATCGCTCCTGGGCCAGGACCAAGATGACCTGGCAGAATCGGACCAGCAATAGCTGACGTACACATCAGCCCGTAATCTTATTTGATTGCCATCACCTTAACGGGTGAGGGCGTTGTTGTTCGTTAATACACCTACTTTGAGCCGGTTCACACTTTTCAATGAAAATTGCTGATCAATTTCATGATGAGTTATGTAGACTGGCCGCCATTAATTTTGAGGCACACGTACTACATGGCTGAATTCGAAACCACTTTTGCAGATCTGGGCCTGAAGGCTCCTATCCTTGAAGCCCTTAACGATCTGGGTTACGAAAAACCATCTCCAATTCAGGCAGAGTGTATTCCACATCTGCTGAATGGCCGCGACGTTCTGGGTATGGCCCAGACGGGGAGCGGAAAAACTGCAGCATTCTCTTTACCTCTGTTGCAGAATCTTGATCCTGAGCTGAAAGCACCACAGATTCTGGTGCTGGCACCGACCCGCGAACTGGCGGTACAGGTTGCTGAGGCAATGACGGATTTCTCTAAACACATGCGCGGCGTAAACGTGGTTGCCCTGTACGGCGGCCAGCGTTATGACGTGCAATTACGCGCCCTGCGTCAGGGGCCGCAGATCGTTGTCGGTACTCCGGGCCGTCTGCTGGACCACCTGAAACGTGGCACTCTGGATCTCTCTAAACTGAGCGGTCTGGTTCTGGATGAAGCTGACGAAATGCTGCGCATGGGCTTCATTGAAGACGTTGAAACCATTATGGCGCAGATCCCGGAAGGTCATCAGACCGCTCTGTTCTCCGCCACTATGCCGGAAGCGATTCGTCGCATTACCCGCCGCTTTATGAAAGAGCCGCAGGAAGTGCGTATTCAGTCCAGCGTGACTACCCGTCCTGACATCAGCCAGAGCTACTGGACTGTCTGGGGTATGCGTAAAAACGAAGCACTGGTACGTTTCCTGGAAGCGGAAGATTTTGATGCGGCGATTATCTTCGTTCGTACCAAAAATGCGACTCTGGAAGTGGCTGAAGCCCTTGAGCGTAACGGCTACAACAGCGCCGCGCTGAACGGTGACATGAACCAGGCGCTGCGTGAGCAGACTCTGGAACGCCTGAAAGATGGTCGTCTGGATATCCTGATTGCGACCGACGTTGCGGCTCGTGGCCTGGACGTTGAGCGTATCAGCCTGGTGGTTAACTACGATATCCCGATGGATTCTGAGTCTTACGTTCACCGTATCGGCCGTACCGGTCGTGCGGGTCGTGCTGGCCGCGCGCTGCTGTTCGTTGAGAACCGCGAGCGTCGTCTGCTGCGCAACATTGAACGTACTATGAAGCTGACCATTCCAGAAGTAGAACTGCCGAACGCAGAACTGCTGGGCAAACGCCGTCTGGAAAAATTTGCCGCGAAAGTACAGCAGCAGCTGGAAAGCAGCGATCTGGATCAATACCGTGCACTGCTGAGCAAAATTCAGCCGACTGCAGAAGGTGAAGAACTGGATCTCGAAACTCTGGCAGCCGCACTGCTGAAAATGGCACAGGGTGAACGTACTCTGATTGTTCCGCCAGATGCGCCGATGCGTCCGAAACGTGAATTCCGTGACCGTGATGACCGTGGTCCGCGCGATCGTAACGACCGTGGCCCGCGTGGCGACCGTGAAGATCGTCCGCGTCGTGAACGTCGTGATGTTGGCGACATGCAGCTGTACCGCATTGAAGTGGGCCGCGATGATGGTGTTGAAGTTCGTCATATTGTTGGCGCAATTGCTAACGAAGGCGACATCAGCAGCCGTTACATCGGTAACATCAAGCTGTTTGCTTCTCACTCCACCATCGAACTGCCGAAAGGTATGCCGGGTGAAGTACTGCAACACTTTACGCGTACTCGCATTCTCAACAAACCGATGAACATGCAGTTGCTGGGCGATGCACAGCCGCATACTGGCGGAGAGCGTCGTGGCGGTGGTCGTGGTTTCAGTGGCGAACGTCGTGAAGGCGGTCGTAACTTCAGCGGTGAACGCCGTGAAGGTGGTCGTGGTGATGGTCGTCGTTTTAGCGGCGAACGTCGTGAAGGCCGCGCACCGCGTCGTGATGACTCTACCGGTCGTCGTCGTTTCGGTGGTGATGCGTAATCATCGCTGAACAGCGAAAACAATCTGTAAAATAATATATACAGCCCCGATTTTAACAATCGGGGCTTTTTTTCTGTCTTTTGTACTCGCGTACTGGTACAGTGCAACACATAACAACGCAGTCGCACTATTTTTCACTGGAGAGAAGCCCTTATGGCAACACTAACCACCACCCAAACGTCACCGTCGCTGCTTGGCGGCGTGGTGATTATCGGCGGCACCATTATTGGCGCAGGAATGTTTTCTCTGCCTGTGGTCATGTCCGGTGCGTGGTTCTTCTGGTCAATGGCGGCGCTAATCTTCACCTGGTTTTGTATGCTGCATTCCGGTTTGATGATTCTGGAAGCTAACCTCAATTATCGAATCGGTTCGAGCTTTGACACCATCACCAAAGATTTGCTGGGCAAAGGCTGGAACGTGGTCAACGGCATTTCCATTGCCTTTGTGCTCTATATCCTGACTTACGCTTATATTTCTGCCAGCGGTTCGATTCTGCATCACACCTTCGCAGAGATGTCGCTAAATGTGCCTGCACGGGCGGCGGGATTTGGTTTTGCACTGCTGGTAGCGTTCGTGGTGTGGTTGAGCACTAAAGCTGTCAGCCGCATGACGGCGATTGTGCTGGGGGCGAAAGTCATTACGTTTTTCCTCACTTTCGGCAGCCTGCTGGGGCATGTACAGCCTGCGACATTGTTCAACGTCGCCGAAAGCAATGCGTCTTATGCACCGTATCTGTTGATGACCCTGCCGTTCTGCCTGGCGTCGTTTGGTTATCACGGTAACGTGCCGAGCCTGATGAAATATTACGGTAAAGATCCGAAAACCATCGTCAAATGCCTGGTGTACGGTACGCTGATGGCGCTGGCGCTGTATACCATCTGGTTGCTGGCGACGATGGGTAACATCCCACGTCCGGAGTTTATCGGCATCGCAGAGAAGGGCGGCAATATAGATGTGCTGGTACAGGCATTAAGTGGCGTGCTGAACAGCCGTAGTCTGGATCTGCTGCTGGTGGTGTTCTCTAACTTTGCGGTAGCGAGTTCATTCCTCGGCGTAACGCTTGGTCTGTTCGATTATCTGGCAGATCTGTTTGGTTTCGACGACTCGGCTCTGGGTCGCTTTAAAACGGCTCTGTTGACCTTTGCACCACCTGTTGTGGGTGGCCTGCTGTTTCCGAACGGATTCCTGTATGCCATTGGTTATGCTGGCTTAGCGGCTACCATCTGGGCGGCAATTGTTCCGGCGCTGCTGGCTCGCGCATCGCGTAAACGCTTCGGTAGCCCGAAATTCCGCGTCTGGGGCGGCAAGCCGATGATTGTCCTGATTCTGGTGTTTGGCATTGGCAACGCTCTGATCCATATTTTATCGAGCTTTAATTTGCTGCCGGTGTATCAGTAAGGGTGAGGTCTGATGCCCTCACCCTAACCCTCTCCCACAGGGAGAGGGGACTGCCCGGCGCGGAAAATGCACTTACCCCAACAACTCCTCCTTCACATCCATCGCCAGCTCAAACGAATGCAGGCGCGCCTGGTGGTCGAAAATCTGCCCGTTAACCATAATCTCATCGGCGTCGGTTTCGCGCAGGATCGACTGCAAGCCATGACGCACTTTCGCTTTATCACCTACCAACGACATACTCAGCGCCTGCTGCACGCCATACTGCTCGGACGGTGACCAGAACTGATCCATATTTTGAATCGGTGGCGGCAGTTGCCCGGTTTCGCCACGGCGCAGCTTCACAAAGGCTTGCTGCATTGAGGTAAACAGAAATTCGGCATCGCGGTTGCTGTCGGCGGCGATAATATTGATGCACACCATCGCGTATGGTTTCTCCAGCCGTGCCGACGGTTTGAAGTTGCTGCGATAAAGATGCAACGCCTGGAACAGCATATCCGGCGCGAAGTGTGAGGCAAACGCAAACGGCAGACCAAGCTGCGCCGCCAGTTGTGCGCTGTAGAGGCTGGAACCTAACAACCACACGGGAATTTTCTCACCATAGCCCGGCACCGGACGCACATGTGGGTTTGGATCGCGGGCGTCAAACCAGTCCACCAGCTCTGCAACATCGCGGGGAAAATTATCAATATCGCCGCTCATATGACGACGTAGAGCCATCATGGTTCGCTGGTCACTGCCCGGAGCACGACCCAGCCCCAAATCGATTCGCCCCGGATAGAGCGTATTGAGCGTGCCAAACTGTTCGGCAATCACCAACGGTGAGTGGTTAGGTAACATCACGCCGCCGGAACCCAGATGCAGCGTGGTGGTGTTCGCCGCCAGATAGCCAATTAACACCGATGTGGCAGCACTGGCAATGCCGGTCATATTGTGGTGTTCCGCCAGCCAGTAGCGATGATAGCCGCGCTTTTCAGCCAGACGGGCGAGATCGAGAGAGTGGGAGAACGCTTCTCGTGCTGAAGAACCTTCGGGGATGGGAGCCAGATCGAGTAGCGAAAAAGGAATAGTTTTATCAGTCATAACAGCTCACTTTGTTACCGATTAATCTTTAATACTGCATTAAAGAGTAGTTAAAGTTGTTAACAAAGTGAGCTATTTACTTACGCTTGCAGCTCCAGCCCAGCCAGCCGTCGCCAGTAGCCGTTACAATCGCTGTTTGCCGTCAATGGCAGTGGAGCAGCGCCATTTTCATTGGCGCGGAAGGCGTCGAGCATAGCGAAAGTGTCAGCACCCTGCGGCGACAGACGAACCACATCAACCAGCCCCTGCATGGATGCCAGCTCGTTACCGAGGTTGTAAACATAGCCGCTCATGGTCTGAATGCCGTTGAGCACAAACACTTGCTGATTCTCTTGCGACAGCACGTTGCGCCCGTTCGGATACTTAATGCAGCAGGTTTCGCACTCATCTTTCGGGCGGTCTTCCGAACGCGCGGTAAAGCAGCGGGCAGAGTACGCCAGAGGCAGATGACCGTAGCTCAGGACTTCCACTTCAAACTGGTTGCGAATGCCCAGCTCATCGCACTGATTGAGCAGATTCACCAGCCAGTCGCGGGAAAGCTCCACTGGCATACACCAGCGCATCATGCCCTGTTTGAGCAATATTTTCAGCGTCACCGCGTTGTAGCAGTTTAGCGCGTGCCCGGCGACGAACGGCAGTTTACGTTCAGCGCACATATTCACCACGCCGAGATCGCTGGCTTCAATCAGGAACTCACCATTCTCAACATAGCGTTTCAGTTCGCCCAGTTCGGAGGATGCCTGCACCAGCGCCAGCGTGGAGAGCACAATCTGCTTGCCACTCCCGGCGAGCGATTTTGCCATCTCCAGCCAGTCGCCAACTTTGGTTGCCCGACGCTTGCTGCATACCGCTTCACCAAGATAAATCACGTCGGCGCTGCTGGCGGCGGCCTGCTGATAAAATTCTTCCAGCGTCTCTTTTGGCCAGTACCATAGCACCGGCCCTAAGGAATATTTCATTGCTTTTCTCACTGCCATTTACGGTGATACGCGCCAAGGGTGGTTTGCGTGCCTTCGGACATCGACCCGAGCGTCTCCATCCACGCGCTTTGCGGTACGAAGTTTTGCGGATCGGCTTTACAACGGTCGATAGCCTGACGCCAGACTTTCGCCACCTGGCTGACATACGCCGGGCTACGCTGGCGGCCTTCAATTTTCACCGAAGCAATATTTGCCGCCATTAACTCTGGCAGTAGTTCCAGGGTATTGAGGCTGGTTGGTTCTTCCAGCGCGTGATAGCGTTCGCCGTCCACCAGATAACGCCCTTTACACAGCGTTGGATAACCCGCGTTTTCGCCGTCCTGATAACGGTCGATCAGCACTTCGTTAAGACGGGATTCCAGCCCCTGCGGCGTTTGTTGCCAGCGCACGAAGCGAGCCGGAGAACATGCACCGACGGTGTTGGGCGATTCACCCGTCAGATATGACGACAGATAGCAACGGCCTTCCGACATAATGCACAGGCTGCCGAAAGCGAACACTTCCAGTGGTACAGGGGTAACCCGTGCCAGTTGTTTCACCTGATGAATCGACAACACGCGCGGCAGCACCACGCGGGCAACGTCAAAATGGCGATGATAAAAGTTGATCGCCTCTTCATTGGTCGCTGAAGCCTGCACCGATACGTGACGCTCAATATGTGGATAACGCTCGGCGGCGTACTCCAGCATGGCGAGGTCGGCGAGGATCAGCGCGTCGGCACCCAGCTGCGCCGCCATATCCACGGCGCGCTGCCAACGGGCGTAACCGTCCGGATGCGCAAAAGTGTTAATCGCGATGTGAAGTTTGCGGCGATGTTGATGGACAAAACTCACCGCTTCCTGCAATTTTTTCTCGGTAAAGTTAAGGCCGGCGAAGTGGCGGGCATTGGTATCATCTTTTAGCCCGATATAAACAGCATCTGCGCCGTTTTCGATGGCCGCCTTAAGCGCCGGGAGATTTCCGGCAGGGCAGAGCAGCTCCATAATTTTTATATGAACACATCCCGTTTG
>NZ_AEJZ01000189.1:0-3617 GCF_000208525.1 Escherichia sp. TW14182 | reverse complement strand
AACACTATCAGTAAGTTGGAGTCACTACCTGGATACAGGTATTCTGACCTGAACGCCCAGATCCTTCCACGACAATAAATCGCAGTGCTCGGATCCTTTTGTTTGCTTATCACACATTATTGCGGGTAAAACCATTTTGTGTACACATAACGAGTACACGAGATGTTTATGCAATCCATTAACTTCCGTACCGCACGCGGCAACCTTACAAAAGTACTCAACAATGTTGAAGTCGTGAGCCAGCAATAACGGTCGTACGTAACTGCCGCCGCCTGAAGTGTCTGCCAGGCAGTGATAAACGGTGCTTATGCTGCAGGCAACCAACTGTCATCCTGCCAGATTTCCCCTGCAGCGACAGTTTTCGCCTTCACATTTAGAATATATGCCAACCCCAAAAGATAAATTGTTGTCATAAATTAATATTTTTGTGGTAAGGCGATTCGAAATACATTATTTTCATTTATATAGTGATATGTGGCGCTTCCCCCATGCAATTCGGCAATCGCTTTGACTAAAGAAAGACCAAGTCCCTGACCTGCGGAATGACGCGAGTTATCTCCCCGCCAAAACCTGCGGAAGATTTTTTCCGGCTCATTAATTTTCTTTCCTGGACTGGCGACATCAATATTAAGATATCCGTTGAAATCAAGAAAACTGGTTATATGAATGAGCGATTTTTCCGGTGAATATCGAATAGCGTTAACAATAAGATTCGATAACATTCGTTGTAGTAAAATTTTATCCGCAAAGATTTGCTGATTGCACTCGACCTTAAAACGAATCTCTTTCTCGTCTGAGAGATATTCAAGATAGTCTAACAAATTTCCTGCTTCCTTATTGAGAGAAAGCAAATCCAGTTTCACCAAAACATTGTTTTTATCTGCTCTGGCAAGAAAAAGTATATTCTCTGTTAACCGCGAAATATTTTCCAGCTCTTCAATGTTTCCAGCGATTGTTTTTTGATATTCAGCGATACTTCTTGTTTGACTGAGCGTGACCTGATTCTGACCAAGTAATGCATTAATTGGCGTTCTAAGTTCATGAGCGAGATCGTCAGCAAATTGACTAAGGCGTTCAAAATCTTTTACTAAAGCATGGTGCATTTTATTCAGTGCCCGCCCAAGAGGTTTTAGTTCACTCGGTAGTGCGCTAACCTCAACAGGTTCACGGGTATCGTTATAATTCAATGCTTCAGTTACACCACTTAACTTTTTGATCTCTCGTAATCCCGTTCTGATTAACAGCGGGCTAAGTACCGAGCACAATATAATGGCGACAATGCAAATTATAATGCTATTGATTTTATACTGTTCAAGCATGTTATGTCTTGCTGAAGCCAATTTAGCTACAGTAATCGTTAATACTGGCGAAATTTCATTAATATTAATTCGCAAAGCATCTATTTCTGTATCATTAATAATACTTCTGTAAATTCCAGCTGCGTTGATTGTCTCAGTCGCAGGTATGTTATTTAACATGTCATCACTGACATTTGTTCGGTTAACAATTTTATTGATGCCATCACCATGAATAATCAAGATATCCTGGCTAACATCCATCATCCGGTTAAAGTACACTGGTAAAGTGTCTGGATTTACTCCATCAATTAGCAACTGCTTGATCTGCGCTGTCCGGTTAATGAGCGTTGTATCATCGCGCCATTTCAACTCACTTGCCAGGCCATTATAGAGAGTCCATACAATTCCAGCGCCAGCTACAGACAGCAGTAATATAAAAAGCAAGGTTAAACGGATGGTTATAGATAATCTTTTCATTATTTTTTTACCACTACGAATGAATACCCCATCCCCCGGATTGTGGTGATTAGTTTTTCAGGAAAAGGATCATCAACTTTTGCGCGGAGCCTGCGAATGGCAACATCCACCGTATTGGTATCACTATCGAAATTGATCCCCCAAATTTCACTCGCAATAACCGTTCTGGGTATAATTTCGCCAGCTCTGGAGGCCAGTAGCCAAAGTAACTGAAACTCCTTGCGCGTCAGAGTAATACTGATATTGTTTCTGCTCACACTTTGGTTGACAGAGTCCATTCTTAACCCGCTGATTTCTAATGTTGAATTCAGGGCGTGATGTTGCCTTAATTGTGCCCGAACCCTTGCCAGTAACTCAGAAAATGAAAAGGGTTTTACCAGATAATCATTTGCTCCACTGTCCAGCCCTCTGACTCTGTCATCGACAGAATCCCTTGCTGTAAGGCAAATAACGGGGGTTTGCTTTGCCGTTCGTAACGTTTGTAAGATCTTCCAGCCATCCATACCAGGAAGCATAATATCCAGAATGATCAATGCATAATCATCCTTTAGCGCAAAATAAAGCCCATCTCTGCCATCAGAAACGGCATCAATGACATAACCCGCTTCTGAAAGCCCCTGCGTTACCCATTCCTGGGTTCTTTGATTATCTTCAATAAGTAGAATCTTCATGAAAATAATATGCCATAAATCATATATTATAGAAACAGCCTGGTTCATTACAAAATTGTAATTCTGCTGTAAGGTTACCCCGACGTTTTTTCGCTATCCTCAAAGCTCATTCACATGACAAGGATATAAACATGTTAAAGCGTTATTTACTACTCTCGGTGGCAACGGCTGCATTCTCATTACCGTCTTTGGTTTATGCCACACAACAAAACATTCTTAGCGTGCATATTTTGAACCAGCAAACAGGAAAACCTGCTGCCGATGTGACAGTCACTCTTGAAAAGAAAGCGGATAATGACTGGTTACAACTTAATACCGCTAAAACAGATAAAGATGGAAGAATTAAGGCGCTGTGGCCCGAACAAACTGCGACCACAGGCGATTATCGTGTCATATTTAAAACCGGGGACTATTTCAAGCAACAAAATCTTGAAAGTTTCTTTCCTGAGATCCCCGTTGAATTTCATATTAATAAACTGAATGAACATTATCATGTGCCTTTATTGCTCAGTCAATATGGATATTCAACCTATCGTGGAAGTTAACTCATAAATATATAGATGCATATCTCTGCTTCTGTCAGGAAAGACGTTTCCTGACAGGTTAGCTCTTGCTGATAAATAACAAAAAATCGTGATGAATTATGAGATTAAAAGAATCTGATATTACCGCCGAGTCGGCTTTTTTTATGCAACGTCGGCAAGTACTGAAAGCATTAGGTATCAGCGCTGCAGCCCTCTCTTTACCAAACGCCGCCCATGCGGATGTGCTCAGCTGGTTTAAGGGTAACAATCGCCCGCCCGCGCCCGCCGGGAAGCCATTGGAATTCAGCAGGCCTGCTGCCTGGCAAAATAACCTGCCACTGACGCCGGAAGATAAAGTTTCCGGCTATAACAACTTCTATGAGTTCGGACTGGATAAAGCCGATCCGGCGGCAAATGCCGGCAGTCTGAAAACCGAACCGTGGACGTTGAAAATCAGCGGCGAAGTCGCTAAACCGTTAACCCTCGATCATGATGCACTGACCAGTCGTTTCCCGCTGGAAGAGCGGATTTATCGTATGCGTTGCGTAGAAGCGTGGTCGATGGTGGTGCCGTGGATTGGTTTTCCGCTGCACAAATTGCTGGAACTGGCAGAACCGACCAGTAACGCGAAATACGTCGCCTTCGAA
>NZ_AEJZ01000190.1:0-6106 GCF_000208525.1 Escherichia sp. TW14182 | reverse complement strand
AACCCTCTCCCCAGAGGGGCGAGGGGACTGTCCGTGCGCTTTTAACCTTTAATTCCCAACAGCGCCGAAGCACTCGCCTTACCGCTCAACAACTCATCAGTCTTACCCTGCCAGGCGATGCGCCCGTCGGCGACCACCACCGAGCGCGTGGCGATCCGCGCCGCATCTTCCACACTGTGCGATACCATCAACAGCGTCATTTTTTGCTGCTGGCAGCTCGTGCTCACCAGCGTCAACATCTCCTGACGTAACGCCGGATCGAGCGCGGAGAACGGTTCATCAAGCAATAAAATCGGCTGTTCGCGTACCAGACAACGCGCTAACGCTACGCGCTGCCGCTGACCGCCGGAAAGCTCGCCAGGCAACCGCGCCATTAAATTATCAATCCCCATCTGACGGGCGATAGCGTGCATTTTCTCCTGTTGTACCGCGTTCAACTTCAATCCCGGATTTAGCCCCAGCCCGATGTTCTGCGCTACCTTCAGGTGACTGAACAGGTTGTTTTCCTGAAACAGCATTGACACCGGACGGCGTGACGGCGGCGTCGTGGTGTGCTCAACGCCGTCGATAGTCAGCGAACCGCTGGCTGGCGTCAGAAAACCGGCGATCAAATTCAGCAGGGTACTTTTACCTGCGCCGCTTGGCCCGAGGATCGCCACCTGCTCGCCGCGTTCCACCGTTAAGCTAAAACGCATCGGCAAATGGTGGTAAAGCCAGGTGATATCAGTCAGTTTTAACATTTCGCCCCGGTAGTTTTTCAATCACGGTAAACAGCAGAAAACAGAGCAGCAGCAGAATTAACGCGGTGACCGCACCGTCCTGGCTGCGATAAGAGCCAATTTGCTGGTAGAGATAAAACGGCAGGGTGCGGAAATCGTCGTTACCGAACAACGCCACCACGCCAAAATCACCAATCGACAGCACGCAGGCAAAGGCCAACGCCTGCGCCAGCGGGCGTTTCAGCGCGCGAAACTCGACCACTTTTAAGCGCGACCAGCCTTCAATGCCCAGCGACTGACACAACATGCTGTAGCGGGTGGTGATATCGCGCATCGGATTTTCCAGCACCTTCAGCGCGTAAGGGATCGCCATTAACGCATTGGTGAAAATCACAATGCCGTCAGCAGATTGTGGCAGGCCAGTCGTATTGTTGAGCAGCAAAAAGAAACCCGTTGCCAGTACAATACCCGGCATGGCGAGGATCAACATGCCGCTCATCTCCAGCGCCTGACCCGCCAGTATTTTTTGCCGCGCCCGCAGTTCGCGACTGCTCCACAGCAGCATCATGGTCAGCACCACGCACAATACGCCTGCTGCCAGCGCAATACGCAACGAGGTCCACAGCGCCTGCCACAGCACCGGTTGCGTCAGCACTTCCGGTAGCTGGCGATTCACGCCATCAACAATGACCGCCAGTAACGGTGGCAGCAACAGCAGCAGCGCCAGCACAATCAACACAGTGTCGCAAATGCGGCTATGCAGACGATCGTCCGGGTCGCGCCAGCCTTGCAGCATCGTGGTGCCGGGCGCAATGGCCTTACTTAATCGCTGACTCAACAGCACCAGCCCAAGGCAGCACACCATCTGGATCAGCGCCAGCATCGCCGCGCGGGCGGGATCGTAGTCGTAACTCAGCGCCTGATAGATTGCCAGTTCGATAGTCGTCGCCTGTGGCCCGCCGCCCAGCGACAGCACGGTGGCGAAGCTGGCGAAACAGAGCATAAAGATAAGCGCAGCAACCGGCGGGATTTGTCGCCGTAACCACGGCCATTCGACGAAACGAAAGAAGTGCCAGCCGCGCATCCCAAGCTGTGCGGCAAGCTGGCGCTGCTCGCCGGGAATATTTTCCAGCGCCTGAAGTAATAAACGGCTCGCCATCGGCAGATTAAAAAATACGTGCGCCAGCAAAATGCCTTGCAGGCCGTAGGGGGAAAATGTCCATTCCAGACCAAGCGTTTGCCAGAGTGATGCCAGCCAGCCCTGGCGACCATAGACGCTAAGAATGCCGAAAACGGCGACCAGCACCGGCAGGATCAAGGTCATTGCGCACAGACGTAACAGCGCCAGCCGACCCGGAAAGCGCCTGCGATAGAGCGCGCGGGCAAGGAATATCGCGGGCACGACAGAGAGCAGCGCCGAGAGAAACGCCTGCCAGAAGGAGAAGCGCACCACATGCCACAGGTAGCTGTCCTGCCAGATTGTCGCCCAGTCACCCTGCGGCGCGTTCCACCACAGCGCGAGAAACGCCGCCAGTGCAACCGCTACCACCAGCGTGGCGGCGCTTACGCCTGGAATTAACCAGCCGGGAATTAACGGCTGACGGCGCGTTGCCATTCGCTAATCCATGCCTGACGTTGTGCCGCCACTTCGGCTGGCGTGAATTCCAGCGTGGTTGCTGGTTTGGTCAGTTGTTCAAATCCGGCAGGCAGCGCGACGTTTGCCACCGGATACATCCAGTTGCCGGTTGGGATCGCATTCTGGAAAGCCGGAGAAACCATAAACTGGAGGAATTTTTGCGCCAGCTCCGGCTGCTTGCTGGCAGCGGTGCGGGCGGCGACTTCCACCTGCAGATAGTGACCTTCGCTGAAGTTCGCGGCGGCGTAGTTATCTTTCTTCTCTTCGAGAATGTGATAAGCCGGAGAGGTGGTATAACTCAGTACCAGATCGCTTTCGCCTTTTAAAAACAGGCCGTAGGCTTCGCTCCAGCCTTTGGTGACCGTGACGGTTTTCTTCGCCAGCTTCTGCCAGGCTTGCGGGGCGTTATTGCCATAGACTTTTTGCATCCACAACAGCAGACCCAGCCCCGGCGTACTGGTACGCGGATCTTCATAAATCACTCGCCAGTTCTGATCGCTCTCAACCAGCTCTTTCAGGCTTTGCGGCGGATTTTTTAGTTTGTTCTTGTCATAGACGAAGGCGAAGTAGCCGTAATCAAATGGTACGAAAGTGTCATTATTCCAGCCGCCGGGAACGTTAACGGCATCGGCTGCCACGCCGCTTTTGGCAAACAGTCCGGTTTTGCTGGCGGCATCTAACAGGTTGTTATCCAGCCCCAGCACCACATCGGCTTTGCTGTTTTTGCCTTCCATCCGCAGACGGTTGAGCAGTGAGACACCATCTTCCAGCGCCACCAGTTTCAGTTCGCAGTTACAGTCGGCTTCAAAGGCTTTTTTAACCACCGGACCAGGCCCCCAGTCGGCGGCGAAGGAGTCGTAGGTATAAACAGTCAGAACGGGTTTAGCAAAAACGGGCGCTGTGCACAGCAACAGCAGGGGAAGACATTTTTTTAACACTTTGCACCTCAAAAAAGAGTGGCAAAGGACTTGAGAAGGAGCCTCAAATCCCTTCGCCGGCGTTATCCGGATCAGGTTCGACGGGTATTTTCTCAGCGCACGCGTCTGCGTGGCACCCCGTTGAGAACGGCGTTAGTGTAGTGATTTTGTTATCAACCAGCAATCATGGATCCGGCGGCGCAAACCACGCCGATTTAAAATCGAACCAACCGAGGGTATTCATGCGCAGGCCGCGCATACTGCGTTGCCCCTGAATAATCAGCCAGTGATGGATCAGCGGCACCATTGCTTTGCTGGCGACCAGTTGCTGGCACCAGTTCGCCAGATTCATCTCGCCATTGCGCCAGCGGGCGGCGTCGGCTTGCCAGTCGATCTGAATACAGTGTTGTAGCAACGGCACCTCGCACAAGTGCGCGAACAGCGAAAAATCTAGCGGTAGCGTAAAGTTGGCGCTGTTAAGCCAGATGTCGCTTTCAATCTCACCTTCGTGCCACTGATCGTAGCTGATCTCTTTGATTTCCAGCGTGACATGGTGACTTGCCAGAATCTGCTGCATGATCCTGGCAATGACCCGATGTTCAATATGATCCTGGTAAAAGGTCAGGGTGAGATGTTCCAGTCCGGCTGGTTTTTCGCAATGTGTCGGGCGGGCATGGTGCCAGCGGGGGAGCATTCCATAAGCCGGGAACCACAGTTGCTGGTACTGTTCCTCGGCGAAATAAACCAGATTGGTCGGAGAAAGCACATAGCTTACCCAGTTTCTGACTTGCTGATTCGCCCCGCGATGGGTGCGGCTGTCGAACAGTAAATAGTAGCAACCTTCCTCCAGACGGCTTTCAATCTCTTTTTCCTCGCCCTGTGGTCCTTTCAGCATCAGCCCTCCGGCTGGCTCGTCGGCAATTTCCGGCAAGACCCAGACGTTAACCTCGTCGATTAGCGCGCGATAACCGAAGAAGTCATCGAATGCCTGAATTTTCAGTTGATTGGCGCTGTTACGCATTACCGCATACGGACCGGTGCCGATGGGATGGCTGGCAAAGTTGCTGAGGTTTTCCCATTCACGCGGCAGGATCATCGCCGGAACTTGCCCCAGCAGTAACGGCAACCAGCGGTCTGGCTGCGTGAGATGGATATCCAGCGTCCAGGGCGTCGGCGATACAATTTCAGCAATATGCGAATAGAGCGGCAGCGTATTGATCCGTTTCAATGAGGCGATCACGTCGTCCATTTCCAGTTCACGACCATGATGAAAATGGACACCCGGACGTAAAAAGAAGCGCCAGTGAAGCGGGGAAATTTGTTGCCAGTGGTGGGCGATGTCCGCTTCCAGTTCCCCATTTTCCTCATTTATGCGGGTTAACGCGCTGAAGATTTGCCGGGCGATATGCGTTTCGGAACGGCGTAATGCGCTGCCAGGCAGCAGGTTGCGCAACGGACGATAGTAGAGGACGCGCAGGATGTGCCGTCCCTGGCGGAAGCTACGCCCCAGATGAGAGACCAGCATTTGCCGCACGGCGCTTTTATCACCGACAAGTTGTACCAGTTGGTCGATGCGATCCTGCTCCAGCAGATCCTCTGCCCGCTGTTGTTGTAGCGCCAGCCCGGTATAGAGGAACGTTAAACGCGAGCGTTTGCCGCGCCCGACTTCCGCTTCCCACGTCAGCCAGCCGCGATCCTGCATGGTGTTGAGCAGGGTGCGCATATGACGACGGGAGCAGCTCAATAACTCCGCCAGTTCGTTCAGCGTTGTCTCCTGAGATTTACCCTCACAGCATTGCCACAGGCGGATGAACTGTTGTTGCAGACGAGCAGATGGCATAAAAGGGGAACTCCTGCGCAAAAGTCAGCAATTTTATTTTCCCTATATTAAGTCAATAATTCTTAACGATAAAGCAATGAGGTATCCCATGCGTCAGTTTTAGCGGCACTATTTTATCGTGACAGAGAAGATGTGCTGGCTTCGCGGGTTAAGCGTTCTACAACGTTTAGCTATGCCTGAAGAACAAGATGCAGTGGGAGGGGAGTGATTCTGACTACTGATTTGCAGACATCATGTGTGACTGAGTATTGGTGTTAATCGCCACGCCAGCAGTGAATACCTGCTGGCTTTTTTCTTTTTAGCGATTGAGTGCCGGACGGTGTACAAACTAACGCATAAACGCCGGTTGCTTCTCTTCATAAGCCGCAATGGCGTCGTCGTGCTGCAGGGTCAGACCGATGCTGTCCAGACCATTCATCATGCAGTGGCGGCGGAAGGCATCGATGGTAAAGCGATAGGTTTTCTCTCCCGCTTTCACCTCTTGCGCCTCCAGATCCACATCGAAGTGAATCCCCGGATTGGCTTTCACCAGGGCAAACAGCTCGTCCACTTCTTCATCGCTTAATTTCACCGGCAGCAACTGGTTATTAAAGCTGTTGCCGTAAAAGATATCGGCGAAACTCGGCGCAATCACCACTTTAAAACCGTAATCGGTCAACGCCCACGGCGCGTGCTCACGCGAGGAACCGCAGCCGAAGTTTTCTCGCGCCAGCAAAATGGAAGCCCCTTGATATTGCGGGAAGTTCAGCACAAAGTCCGGGTTTGGCTGTTGGCCTTTTTCATCGAGAAAACGCCAGTCGTTAAACAGATGCGCGCCAAAACCAGTGCGCGTCACTTTCTGCAAAAACTGTTTCGGGATAATCGCATCGGTATCGACATTGGCGGCATCCAGCGGAACCACCAGGCCTGTGTGTTTGATAAATTTCTTTGCCATAGTGTGCTCCTTATTTGATGTTGCGAATGTCGGCGAAATGTCCGGTCACGGCAGCGGCGG
>NZ_AEJZ01000191.1:0-6995 GCF_000208525.1 Escherichia sp. TW14182 | reverse complement strand
TGGGGGGGATGTGTTCATTACATTTCCTGAGCGTGATACATCATGGTCATGCCCGGCGGCACTCGCTGACTGACTACCGCACGAGCCGTCAGCGCACCGTTGGCGTTAAACACTTCCACCCAGTCGTTATCAACAATGGTCAGTTCGCGGGCATCGGTTTCGCTGATCCAGACAATTGGCCCGCCGCGCGAGAGCGTCAGCATTAGCAGGTTTTCACTGTAGGTAGAGTGAATGCCCCATTTCTGGTGCGGCGTCAGGAAGTTAAGTGCTTTTTCCGGGAAGCCGTTTGGCGGGATCTGGCGCATTTCACTGACACTGCGGGTGTCGATAGGCGGGCGATAAGCCACCAGGCTTTCACCAAAGGCGCGCATCCAGGGATGATCCTGATAGAGCTGCTGGCGTCCCGACAGCGTGCGCCACGGAATTAACTCGTGAACGTTGGTGTATCCCGCGTTATAGGAGACGTGATCGCTTTCCAGACCGGACCAGGTGGGGCTGGAAATGATTTTACGTGGTTGCGCCTGAATATCGCGAAAGCGAATCTTCTCATCCTCTTTGTGTAGCGCCAGATGAGTATGTTCGCGCCCGGTGATCTCGCCCAGAGCCTGCCAGGCTTTTACCGCTACATGGCCGTTGGTTTCCGGTGCCAGCGCCAGAATGACCTCTGATGCATCAATGGCGGTGTCAATCAGCGGACGCCCCTGTGCCGGGCCATCGCGTTTGGTGTAATTGAGTTTGCCGAGGAAATCGATTTCATCCTGGGTATTCCACGAAATCCCTTTACCGCCGTTGCCAAGTTTGTCCATCAACGGCCCCAGCGAGGTAAAACGTTCATAGGTAGCAGGGTAGTCGCGCTCCACCGCCACAATATTCGGCGCGGTCTTACCTGGGATTAGGTCGCATTCGCCTTTGCGCCAGTCGAGCACTTCACACGGTTGGGAGAGTTCTGCCGGAGAGTCGTGCAATAACGGTTGCAGTACAATATCTGTTTCTTTGCCAAGATGTCCCACGCAGACTTGCGAGAATGCTTTGGCGATACCTTTGTAGATTTCCCAGTCGCTGCGTGACTCCCACGCCGGATCGACCGCCGCTGAAAGTGGATGAATAAACGGATGCATATCCGAGGTATTCATATCGTCTTTTTCGTACCAGGTCGCGGTAGGCAGGACGATATCGGAGAATAAACAAGTGCTGGACATGCGGAAGTCGAGCGTCACCAGCAGGTCGAGCTTGCCCTCTATCGCGGCGGTTTGCCACTCGACTTCTTCCGGTTGAATTCCCTCCGTCAGCCCAAGTTCTTCCCCCTGAATACCGCTTTCCGTACCCAGCAGATATTTCTGCATATACTCATGGCCTTTGCCGGAGGAGCCAAGCAGGTTAGAACGCCAGACAAACAGGTTACGCGGATGATTGCTGCCGTTATCTGGCTGCTCGCAGGCCATACGCAAATCACCCGATTTCAGCGCCTGAGCGGTAAATTCAGTGGGTGATAATCCGGCCTTGTCGGCTTCAGCTTTCAACGTGAGCGGATTACGCCCCAACTGCGGCGCAGAAGGTAGCCAGCCCATGCGTTCGGCGCGAACGTTGAAATCAATCAGATGACCGCTGTATTTACTGGCATCGGCGAGCGGTGAGAGCAATTCCTGAGCGGTGACTTTTTCATAGCGCCACTGGCTTGAGTGATTGTAAAAAAATGAGGTGCTGTTCATCTGGCGCGGTGGGCGGTTCCAGTCAAGCGCAAAGGCCAGTGGTAACCAACCGGTTTGCGGACGCAGTTTTTCCTGACCGACATAGTGTGCCCAGCCCCCGCCGCTTTGCCCAACACAACCGCAGAAGATCAACATATTGATCATTCCCCGATAGTTCATATCCATGTGATACCAGTGGTTAACACCAGCACCGAGGATAATCATCGAACGTCCGTGGGTTTTATGGGCGGTATCGGCAAATTCACGGGCGATGGTTTCAATATACTGGCGCGGCACGCCGGTAATTTGCTCTCCCCAGGCCGGGGTATAAGGTTTGATTTCAGCGTAATCCTTTGCGCTGTTTTCATCTTCCAGCCCGCGATCGAGGCCGTAATTCGCCAGTACCAGATCATAAACGCTGACCACCGGACAGGTACTGCCATCGGCGAGCGTCAGATTTTTCACCGGAAGCTGGCGTACCAGAATCGGATCGTGTTTTACGCTGCGAAAATGCGGGTTTTCAATGCCGCCAAAGTAGGGAAAAGCCACGCCAGCAACAGCGTCGTGTTGACCGAGCAGGGTTAACGACAATTCGGTTTCTGAACCTGCGGCAATGGATTCCAGATTCCATTTGCCTTTTTCTCCCCAGCGAAAACCAATCGAACCGTTCGGCACCACCAGTTCTCCAGCGGTATTAAACGCCACGGTTTTCCACTGCGGATTGTTGTTTTCGCCCAGCCCGTCAACCAGATCGGATGCCCGTATCATCCGTCCGGGAACG
Source organism: Escherichia sp. TW14182 (assembly GCF_000208525.1). NCBI lineage: Bacteria > Pseudomonadati > Pseudomonadota > Gammaproteobacteria > Enterobacterales > Enterobacteriaceae > Escherichia > Escherichia sp. TW14182. Next base: position 4,526 of record NZ_AEJZ01000191.1, on the reverse strand, counting down.
TAGCTGCCATCGTCGCGCGGTTCCAGCATTACCAGCATCGGCATATCGCTGTAGCGGCGGCAGTAGTTGATAAAGTAGTCGCTGGGGTTATCGAGGTGGAACTCTTTTAAGATCACATGGCCCATCGCCATTGCCAGCGCGCTATCGGTGCCTTGCTTTGGCGCCAGCCACTGGTCGCACAGTTTTGCTACTTCCGAGTAGTCCGGGGTAATGGCGATAGTTTTGGTGCCTTTGTAGCGCACTTCGGTAAAGAAGTGAGCGTCTGGCGTGCGCGTCTGCGGTACGTTAGACCCCCATGCGATGATGTAGCTGGAGTTATACCAGTCGGCGGATTCCGGTACGTCGGTTTGTTCGCCCCAGGTCATCGGCGAGGCGGGCGGTAGGTCGCAATACCAGTCATAGAAACTTAAGCAGGTGCCGCCTAGCAGTGACAGATAGCGTGTTCCGGCGGCGTAAGAAACCATCGACATCGCCGGGATCGGCGAGAAACCGGCAACGCGATCAGGGCCGTAAGTTTTGATGGTCCAGACATTAGCGGCAGCAATCAGTTGATTCAGTTCCTGCCAGTTGGAGCGGATAAACCCACCGCGTCCGCGTACCTGCTTGTAGCTCAGGCACTTTTGCGGGTCATTCATAATTGATGCCCACGCCAGTACCGGATCGCTGTGTTGTTTAAGTGCTTCGCGCCACAGTTCAATCAGCCGTTTACGAATTAGCGGGTATTTCAGGCGGTTGGCACTGTAGAGATACCAGGAGTAACTTGCGCCACGCGGGCAGCCGCGTGGTTCATGATTGGGCAGGTCAGGGCGAGTGCGTGGGTAGTCGGTCTGCTGAATTTCCCAGGTCACCAGGCCATTTTTAACGTAGATTTTCCAGCTACAGGAGCCGGTACAGTTAACGCCGTGGGTGGAACGCACGATTTTGTCGAACTGCCAACGCTGGCGATAGCTGTCCTCCCAGTCGCGGTTGCTATGCATCACCTGTCCGTGACCATCGGCAAAAGTTTCGCCCTTTTGTTTGAAGTAGCGAAAGCGATCCAAAAGTTTACTCATGACATGACTCCTGCTCCAGGAATGATTTGGGATCTGATGCCTTGTCAGATGCGGCATAAACGCCTTATCCGACCTACGGGTGCGACACGTCGCATCAGGCATCGATCTCTTATTTTTGGCTAAACTTCCGCCGACCATAGACCAGCCAGGTCAGCAGTACACAGATGATGTAAAAGATTAAAAACACTTTCATCGCGCCCACCGGAGAGCCTGTCATATTCAGCGACATGCCAAACGCCTGCGGAATAAAAAAGCCGCCAACTGCGCCAATGGCTGAGATAAAGCCCAGCGCCGCCGCCGTTTCGGTGATCGCTTCTCGCTGCGCTTCATCATCGCTGCCACCTTTCATCTTGACGCGATAAATGGTTATCTGGCGGAAGATGACAGCAATCATCTGGAAGGTGGAGCCACTACCCAGACCCGCTGTCAGGAACAACCCCATAAACACGACGAAAAATGCGATGAAATTGCCGGAACCTGTACCAGGCAGAGTGAGGAACAACAGGGCACTGAAAAGCGCCATAAAAATAAAGTTGATAAGCGTCACCCGCACGCCGCCAAATTTATCGGAGATAGCACCGCCAACTGACCGGGCAATCGCGCCGATAAACGGCCCAAAGAACGCCAGTTGCAGTATATTCACATCCGGGAACTGAGTTTTCGCCAGCATGGCAAAACCAGCGGAAAAACCGATAAACGAACCGAAGGTGGCGAGATAGAGCAGACTCAACAGCCAGAGATGCAGACGTTGTAAAACGGGCAACTGGTCGGCAATTGACGCGCGTGAACTGGCGATATCGTTCATCCCAAACCAGGCGGCGATAGTGGCAATCGCCAGCAGTGGCACCCAAATCCATGCGGCGTTCGCCAGCGACATCACTGAGCCATCGGCCTGTGGTACGCCATTAACACCGAGAAAGGCAAATACCGGAACAAAAATCACCAGTGGCGCAACCAGTTGCATCACGCTGACGCCTAAATTGCCTAATCCGCCATTAATCCCTAATGCGCTACCTTGTTTTGCTTTCGGGAAGAAAAAACTGATATTGCCCATACTGGAAGCAAAATTCGCGCCAGCGAAACCACACAGCAAGGCAATAACAATAAATATTCCAAAAGGAGTATGGGGATTTTGTACGGCAATACCGAGCCAGACGCAGGGAATAATCAGGATCGCGGTACTAAAAACAGTCCAGCGACGCCCACCAAATATAGGCACCATAAAGGAGTAGGGGACACGTAATAATGCGCCAGAAACGGAGGGTAATGCGGTTAATAAAAAAAGCTGATCGGTCGTAAAATTAAAGCCAATTTTATTGAGATTAACGGTGACTGCGCTAAATAACATCCAGACACAGAATGCAAGAAGTAAACAACTGACTGATATCCAGAGATTTCTTCGTGCTATATGTTTTCCTTTATTTTCCCAGAAGGCCGGATTTTCTGGCTTCCAGTCGCGCAAAAGATAACGATTACTTTTCTCATTTTGCAGTGCCATATTCTTCCTCACATGCACACGTTGGTAATGAAAAAAAGAAAGACAGGACGTTGGGCGCGATAACCCACTTTTAGAATTAAGAGAATCAGGTGAGATACTGACTGAAAGAATAGATAAGAAAGCGCAGCCGCGCGGTGAGAATGCGGATTATCTGAAGGGTTATGTGTTACTGAATGTAACAAAGATATATCATTGCCTTCACTAATATTTCAATCCGCATACCCTGAACGAACTTTGTTGCAGCATGAAACTTATCGGTGACGTGTCGCCAGCCAACAGAGCAGAGAGCCGCCACAGACCATGAGTGCGCCTTGCCAGAATGAGAACGATAGCGGTGCGTTGAGTAGCACGGCAGCCAGAGCAGAAGAAAGTACAGGCGTAAAATAAGAACCAACCGCCATAATCGTTACGTTGCCATGTAAAATACCGACATTCCAGGCGGCGTAAGCAAATCCTAAAGTAAATGCCGCAGATATGAGTTTAACGATGACAGGAAAGCTAAAAACCATCTCTGGTTGTGGCGTTATAAAATAGTAAATCCATAGACTTGCCCCCGTTAGAAGAACGAAAACAGTAATGCCGTTAAATCCACGGGCATATTTATTCGTGACTGTGCAATAAGCTGCCCAGATAAACGCACCAATAAACGCCAAAAAATAACTTAATGGACTGGTGGTAATATTATTGATGATTTCATCATATTGTAGCCCGTTGTCGCCGCCTAATACCCAACAGACACCCATCAAAGCTAAAAGCAATCCGGGAATAATCAGCCAGTTTGTTTTCTGACCATTAAAAAGAATGGCGAAAAGTATCGTCAGGCTGGGCCATAAATAGTTCACCATGCCTACTTCTATCGCCTGATGGCGGGTAGCAGCATAACCTAAGGAAAGCGCGAGGCAGATTTCATAACTCACGAACAATACGCTGCCAGCAAGTAAATAGCCTTTCGGAATCTGCCGGATACGCGGGAATCCAACGGTGAAGATTAACAGCAGCCCGCTTAATGAATAGATCGCCGCCGCACCACCGACCGGGCCGAGCCCCTCGCTGACACCGCGAATCAATCCTACCATGGTGCTCCACAGGACGATCGCGATTAGCCCTATGAGCGTTGCTTTTTGTCGTGTCATGCGCGTTGTTTAGTCTCTCTTGCCGTTAAAAATTAAGCTGAAATTTATAGCATTTTTTTAACCGGCCTGTCAGGCAGTGGTGTGTTTTTCTACCGCCATTGAGGTAGGTCAATTTGCGCAGGCGGATTATTTTGTGGCAAACACGTGTTCTTTTTGATTTCGCGCAAAAAGATTCAGAATTTTACTGTTAGTTTCCTCGCGCAGTAATACCCCTGAAAAAAGAGGAAAGCAATGGACGTCAGTCGCAGACAATTTTTTAAAATCTGCGCGGGCGGTATGGCGGGAACAACAGTAGCGGCATTGGGCTTTGCCCCGAAGCAAGCACTGGCTCAGGCGCGAAACTACAAATTATTACGCGCTAAAGAGATCCGTAACACCTGCACATACTGTTCCGTAGGTTGCGGGCTATTGATGTATAGCCTGGGTGATGGCGCGAAAAACGCCAGAGAAGCGATTTATCACATTGAAGGTGACCCGGATCATCCGGTAAGTCGTGGTGCGCTGTGCCCGAAAGGAGCCGGTTTGCTGGATTACGTCAACAGCGAAAACCGTCTGCGTTACCCGGAATATCGTGCGCCTGGTTCTGACAAATGGCAGCGCATTAGCTGGGAAGAAGCATTCTCCCGTATTGCGAAGCTGATGAAAGCTGACCGTGACGCCAACTTTATTGAAAAGAATGAGCAGGGCGTAACGGTAAACCGTTGGCTTTCTACCGGTATGCTGTGTGCCTCCGGCGCCAGCAACGAAACCGGGATGCTGACCCAAAAATTTGCCCGCTCCCTCGGGATGCTGGCGGTAGACAACCAGGCGCGCGTCTGACACGGACCAACGGTAGCAAGTCTT
>NZ_AEJZ01000192.1:0-13463 GCF_000208525.1 Escherichia sp. TW14182 | reverse complement strand
GATAAGGCGTTCACGCCGCATCCGGCAGCCTTGCTACGGTGCTGAATGACTTCACATACTTCAGATATATCAGTACTACAAATTGCTTGCATTTATCATGATTAACAATCATTATCATTTGCGAATTTTATTTAGATATATCTGATTACCATCACGAAGGCGATAACAATGAATAACTCTCCCCGCTCCCCACAGCGCGTTCGCAATGATCTGCGCTTCCGTGAACTGACCGTGTTACGCGTTGAGCGCATCAGCGCCGGTTTTCAGCGCATTGTCCTCGGCGGCGAGGCGTTGGACGGTTTTACGTCGCGCGGCTTTGACGATCACAGCAAACTCTTCTTTCCTCAACCTGACGCTCACTTTGTACCGCCAACGGTAACAGAAGAGGGTATCGTCTGGCCGGAAGGGCCACGCCCGCCGTCGCGCGACTATACGCCACTGTATGATGAGCAGCGCCATGAACTGGCGATCGATTTTTTTATTCATGACGGCGGTGTCGCCAGCGGCTGGGCGATGCAGGCGCAACCGGGCGATAAACTCACAGTAGCCGGACCGCGTGGTTCGCTGGTGGTGCCGGAAGATTACGCGTATCAGCTGTATGTCTGTGATGAATCCGGAATGCCCGCACTGCGCCGCCGCCTGGAAACGTTGAGCAAACTTGCCGTTAAACCGCAAGTTACCGCGCTGGTCAGCGTGCGGGATAACGCCTGTCAGGATTATCTCGCGCACCTTGACGGTTTTAACATCGAGTGGCTGGCGCATGATGAGCAGGCGGTGGACGCGCGTCTGGCGCAGCTGGAAATTCCTGCCGATGATTATTTCATCTGGATAACCGGCGAAGGCAAAGTGGTTAAGAATTTAAGCCGCCGCTTTGAAGCAGAACAATATGACCCACAGCGGGTACGTGCAGCAGCTTACTGGCACGCAAAGTAATTGATATATGAAAAAAGGCTGACGATTTCTCGTCAGCCTTTGCGGTATCTGGTGGCCCCTGCTGGACTTGAACCAGCGACCAAGCGATTATGAGTCGCCTGCTCTAACCACTGAGCTAAGGGGCCATGGTAGCGGATTATAAAGTAACTCCGCGCCGCGATCCAGCCATTAGCGCGCGGCTGCTGTTTTTATAAACAACGTGTTTTCAATTCGTTATACTTCCTGCGGGTTGTGTTGTTCAGGAGTTAATATGGTTGACGATATTCTTGCGCCAGGATTGCGTGTGGTGTTTTGTGGCATCAATCCGGGCCTTTCTTCCGCAGAGTCTGGCTTTCCGTTTGCCCATCCGGCAAATCGCTTCTGGAAGGTGATTTATCAGGCCGGATTTACCGACCGTCAGTTGAAGCCACAGGAAGCGCAGCATCTGCTGGATTATCGTTGCGGTGTTACCAAACTGGTAGATCGTCCAACGGTGCAAGCCAATGAAGTTTCAAAGCAGGAGCTGCACGCAGGCGGGCGCAAGCTGATTGAAAAAATTGAAGATTATCAGCCGCAAGCGTTGGCGATTCTGGGCAAACAAGCATATGAACAGGGATTCAGCCAGCGCGGTGCACAGTGGGGGAAGCAAACGCTCACCATTGGTTCGACGCAGATTTGGGTGCTGCCAAATCCCAGCGGTTTAAGTCGCGTTTCACTGGAGAAACTGGTTGAAGCGTATCGCGAGCTGGACCAGGCGCTGGTCGTGCGTGGGCGATAAAAAACGCCACCGAAAAGGTGGCGTTTGTGCAGAGGGACTAGTGCCGGGTGCGGCGTAACGCCTGATCCGGCCTACCGATTAATCGTCCAGGAAGCTACGCAACACTTCAGAACGGCTCGGGTGACGCAGTTTGCGCAGCGCCTTCGCTTCGATCTGACGGATACGTTCGCGGGTAACGTCGAACTGTTTACCCACTTCTTCCAGCGTGTGGTCGGTGTTCATATCGATACCGAAACGCATACGCAGAACTTTCGCTTCACGCGCGGTCAGCCCAGCCAGCACGTCGTGCGTTGCCGCACGCAGGCTTTCGGTGGTCGCAGAATCCAGCGGCAGTTCGAGGGTGGTATCCTCGATGAAATCCCCCAGATGCGAATCTTCATCATCACCGATCGGCGTTTCCATGGAGATTGGCTCTTTGGCGATCTTCAGCACTTTGCGGATTTTGTCTTCCGGCATCAGCATACGTTCAGCCAGTTCTTCCGGCGTCGGTTCACGACCCATTTCTTGCAGCATCTGGCGAGAAATACGGTTGAGCTTGTTGATAGTCTCAATCATATGCACCGGAATACGGATGGTGCGCGCCTGATCTGCGATAGAGCGGGTGATCGCCTGACGGATCCACCAGGTTGCGTAGGTGGAGAACTTGTAACCACGACGGTATTCGAATTTATCAACCGCTTTCATCAGACCGATGTTGCCTTCCTGAATCAGATCGAGGAACTGCAAGCCACGGTTGGTGTATTTCTTAGCGATAGAAATAACCAGACGTAAGTTCGCTTCAACCATCTCTTTCTTCGCACGGCGGGCTTTCGCTTCACCGATGGACATGCGACGGTTAATGTCTTTAACCTGCTCAATGGTCAGGCCGGTTTCTTCTTCAATCTGCTGCAGTTTCTGCAGGGCGCGATGCACTTCTTCAGAGACATCGTGCAGTTTTTCCGACCACGGCTTGTTCATCGCAATTGCCGCGTTGAACCAGGTATCGCTGGTTTCGTTGCCGGTAAACAGGGTGATGAAGTTTTTCTTCGGCATTTTGCACTGCTCAACGCAGAGCTTCATGATCAGACGCTCTTGTGTACGAACGCGATCCATCATGACGCGCATACTGTTGACCAGGTAGTCAAACTGCTTCGGCACCAGGCGGAACTGTTTGAATACTTCAGACAGTTTCAGGATCTCTTCCTGAGCGGCAGCGTGGCTGCGGCCTTTCGCTTTGATGGTGTCACGCGTTACAACGTACTGAGCGCGCAGTTCAGCAAATTTTTCGCGAGCCAGCTCCGGGTCGATGCTGTTGTCATCGTCGGCACTGTCGTCGTCGGCATCTTCTTCGTCTTCATCTTCGTCATCGTCCAGATCTTCCTGGGAAAGCTCAGAACCGACGTGAGTGGCGGTTGGTGCCAGATCTTCTTCTGCGTTCGGGTCAACAAAGCCAGTGATCAGATCTGACAGACGCGCTTCTTCTGCTTCAACACGATCATACTGTTCCAGCAGATAGGTGATCGCTTCCGGATATTCAGCAACGGAGCATTGAACCTGGTTGATCCCGTCTTCGATGCGTTTAGCGATGTCAATTTCGCCTTCGCGGGTCAACAGTTCAACGGTGCCCATTTCACGCATGTACATGCGTACCGGGTCAGTCGTGCGCCCGATTTCAGATTCCACGCTGGAAAGCACCTGCGCGGCGGCTTCGGCAGCATCTTCGTCTGCTGTGTTTTCAGCCAGCATCAGGTCATCGGCATCCGGCGCTTCTTCCATCACCTGAATGCCCATGTCATTGATCATTTGGATGATGTCTTCGATCTGATCGGAATCGACGATATCTTCCGGCAGATGGTCATTGACCTCGGCATAGGTCAGATAGCCTTGCTCCTTACCACGGGTGACAAGAAGTTTCAGCTGTGACTGCGGGTTTTGCTCCATAAGACGGTATCCACACTTATTTCATGAGGTTGGTGTTGGGCGATTGACCGGATATCATTCAGACGTTAATACTGAAATCCAACGGTTATTTACCGCCAACGATAATTACGAGGGCGTACTTATATCATTGCCGCTGCCTCTCAGTGCGGCTGTCGGGGGCTTCCCGATCGCTATTCGGCACTTAAGCCGTTAAATCACTTTTTCGCCAGTTCCTGGTTTAATGTCCAGAGTTCCAGGCGTTCTTCATTACTTAAACCATGGGTGCGCTCACGAGCGATTAACTCTTCCTGGCGCAGTTCAAGCAACGAATCAAACATATGGTTGAGTGAGTCGGTGAAGGTTTGCTCAGCAATATTCTTATCTGCTATATCGTCCCACATCGACAGTTTTTCAAGGGTGGCAGCATTATTTGTACCACGATAGTGCTCTAAAAGTTGCCCGGTGGTCAGACCTGGCTGAGAGAGACAAGTGTTGACCAGTTCTCTGAATAAGCCAAGTCCAGGAAGCTTATTTTGATCCAGATTCTCAAGCGGCGGGACTAACGTCGCTAATTCTGGATTTTGCACCAGCAACCCTATAAGTATACGCATGGTCGTGCGTTTTAGCTGCGGAACAGGACGAGAAACGCCGTTCTCTGCTGCTTTCGGCATTAATCGTTCAAGCTGGCTGTCATCAAGTATGCCTAACTTGTTGCCTAATTCCTGACGAAGATAGATGCGCAGCGTTTCTCCTGGCACCTGAGAAATCAGTGGCAGCGCCAGCGTACTTAAACGTGCGCGCCCGTCAGGGGTACTCAGGTCAACCTGCGGCATCAGGCTGTTAAACAGAAACGCGGAGAGCGGCATTGCCTGCTCCATTCGCGCTTCAAACGCCTCTTTACCCTCTTTGCGCACCAGTGTGTCTGGGTCTTCGCCATCGGGTAAAAACATAAAGCGTAACTGACGGCCGTCTGTCATATAAGGCAGCGCAGTTTCCAGCGCCCGCCAGGCGGCATCGCGACCTGCACGGTCGCCGTCATAACAGCAAATGACATTGTTGGTCGCGCGGAACAATAACTGAATGTGATCGGCAGTGGTTGACGTACCCAGCGATGCAACGGCGTAATTAATACCGTATTGCGCCAGAGCCACCACGTCCATATAGCCTTCGACCACCAACAGACGCTGGGGTTCAGCGTTATCCTGCTGCGCTTCATAAAGACCGTAAAGCTGGCGGCCTTTATGGAAAATATCAGTTTCCGGTGAGTTCAGGTATTTGGGGGTATCGTTGCCCAGCACGCGCCCGCCAAAACCAATCACCCGACCGCGTTTATCGCGAATGGGGAACATCACCCGTTCGCGGAAACGGTCGTAACTGCGACCCTGATCGTTAGTGACCAACATCCCCGCATCAATCAATGACTGGCGATTTTCTGGATTGCCGCCAAACCGTTTCAGGACGTTGTCCCAGCCGGGGGGCGCAAAACCAATCGCAAAGCGGGCGATGACCTCGTGGCTTAATCCGCGTTTTTCCAGATACTGGCGCGCAGATGTGGCAACAGGTTGTTGTAAAGATTGTTGGTAAAACGTATTCAGACCGTCCATCAACTGATAAAGCGTTTGCCGTTGATGGCGCTCTATCTGGCTGGGGCCGCTGCCTGCTTCAAATGGCACTTCAAGATTGTGCATTGCTGCCAACTCTTCGACCGTTTCGACGAACTCAAGCTTGTCGTAGTTCATCAGAAAGTCGATCGCGTTGCCGTGCGCGCCACATCCAAAGCAGTGGTAAAACTGTTTCTCACCGTTGACGGTGAATGACGGGGTTTTCTCGTTGTGGAATGGACAACACGCGTGAAAATTCTTGCCCTGCTTTTTCAGCTTCACACGGGCGTCGATCAGATCGACGATGTCAGTGCGTGCCAGCAGATCATTAATGAATACGCGTGGGATTCGTCCAGCCATAGGCCCCGATTTTTAGCAATTCATAAACGAAAATAAGCCGCGCATTCCTTTCGGAAGCACGGCCTTACAACTACAACTCGGTCTGATCGGAGAGCAACGCTCTCAGGGAATTAGTACAGACGAGTACGGCGTGCGTTTTCGCGAGCCAGTTTCTTCGCGTGACGTTTCACTGCAGAAGCTTTAGCGCGCTTACGTTCGGTAGTCGGTTTTTCATAGAACTCACGACGACGAACTTCCGCCAGAACACCTGCTTTTTCGCAGGAACGCTTGAAGCGACGCAGAGCTACGTCGAACGGCTCGTTTTCACGTACTTTAATTACCGGCATGTGCCTCTCACCTTTGATTAATTCGGTTTGCCGCTGGCATCAACGCCAGCTTATTTCAAAATGGTGCGGAATTTTACTGCAATTGCTGCTGCTTTGTAAAGCACCGCGACCTCTTTTGAAAGGGACTTTTATAAGGGGGAGGAGTATACACGAGGCTTTCTCCAGGGGCGAACAAAGTTTTACATCAACCCGCATTGGTCCTACACTGCGCGGTAATAAAGCGAGGTAAAACAAGTCATGCGTGTACTGGGTATTGAAACTTCCTGCGATGAAACCGGCATCGCCATTTACGACGATGAAAAAGGTTTGTTAGCCAACCAATTGTATAGTCAGGTGAAATTACACGCTGACTACGGCGGCGTGGTGCCTGAGCTGGCCTCCCGCGATCACGTGCGTAAAACCGTACCGTTGATCCAGGCGGCGCTGAAAGAGTCTGGTTTGACGGCAAAAGATATTGATGCCGTGGCCTATACCGCAGGCCCAGGATTAGTCGGCGCGCTGCTGGTTGGTGCGACCGTGGGACGTTCTCTGGCGTTTGCCTGGAACGTTCCGGCGATTCCGGTGCACCATATGGAAGGGCATCTGTTAGCACCGATGCTGGAAGATAACCCGCCGGAATTTCCGTTTGTCGCATTGCTGGTTTCCGGCGGTCATACGCAGTTAATCAGCGTTACCGGCATTGGTCAGTATGAGCTGCTCGGCGAGTCCATTGATGATGCCGCTGGTGAAGCGTTTGATAAAACCGCGAAGCTGCTGGGGCTGGATTATCCAGGCGGGCCGCTGCTGTCGAAAATGGCGGCTCAGGGTACAGCCGGGCGCTTTGTCTTCCCGCGTCCGATGACCGACCGTCCGGGGCTGGATTTCAGCTTTTCTGGTCTGAAAACCTTCGCCGCGAACACGATTCGTGATAACGGCACCGACGACCAGACGCGTGCTGATATCGCCCGCGCTTTTGAAGATGCGGTGGTCGATACGCTGATGATTAAGTGTAAGCGTGCGCTGGATCAGACGGGCTTTAAGCGACTGGTAATGGCAGGCGGCGTGAGTGCTAACCGCACGCTGCGGGCGAAACTGGCGGAAATGATGAAAAAGCGTCGCGGCGAAGTGTTCTACGCGCGTCCGGAATTTTGTACTGATAACGGCGCGATGATCGCCTATGCCGGAATGGTGCGGTTTAAAGCAGGCGCGACGGCGGATCTCGGCGTTAGCGTGCGTCCGCGCTGGCCGCTGGCGGAGTTACCGGCTGCGTAAAACTCTCGGGTGCCGGAGAGCAATTTCCGGCACCGTCCTCACTTAAAGCAACACCACGGGCATCCACAGTAAGCCGGTAATCACCAGCAACACGAGGAATATCAGCCCAAAAATCGCCCCCAGTCGCCAGTAATCCACCGTTGGCAGATAACCACTACCGTAGTAAATCGGACTGGGCCCGGTGGCGTATGGCGTAAGAATGCTCCCCAGACCAATCGCCGCGCCAACCATCAGGCAGAACACCGGCAGCGAGATTTCCGGCATCGCCAGCGCAGCGGCAATCATCATCGGCGCGAGAGCGGAGGTATACGCCGTGGCGCTGGCAAAAAAGTAGCGCAGCAGATAAAACACCACAATCAACGCCATCATCACCATCGTCGGCGAATAACCACTTAAGCTGCCTGCTAACAGTTTGCCAAACCAGCTAATAAAACCGGTGTTGTTGAGTCCGGTGGCGAGGGTGATTAGCGAGGCCAGCCAGAAGAAAACGTTCCACGCTGCTTTATTACTGACAATATCGTCCCAGCTGATAATACGCAGAAGCAGCATCAGTGCCACCACGCTGTAACCGACCATCGCAGCATCGATATAATCACCGCCGAAAATCCACAGCACCAGCGCGCCTACCATCAGCCCCAGCATCCGTTTTTCACGCGAACAGAGTGGCTCCATCGCTTGCAGTTCCGTCTCTGCCCAACGCGGCACCTGATCACCAGACTTCAGTACCGGTGGGTATAGCACGTAAGCCAGCCAGGGAACCAGCAGAACCAGTAAAATACTGAGCGGCAACATCCCGAGGAACCAGTCGCCCCAACTCAGCGTGGCGTGAGATGCGCTTTTCATCAGTCCAATTAGCAGCAAGTTAGGTGCCATCGCCGTCAGGAAAATGGCGCTGGTCACACAATCGGCAACAATCCCCATCCACATGATGTAGGAGCCAATGCTGCGCGAACTGCTGTCGTTCGGCTGTGATTGATAGAGCGGCGGCAGGTTACGGATGATGGGATAGATAATCCCCGCACCGCGCGCTGAGTTGGAAGGTGTTACAGGTGCGAGGATCAGCTCGGAGAACATCACCGCATAGCCGAGAAACAGTGTGCGATGCCCCATCTTTTTCACCAGAATCAGCGCGATGCGACGTCCAAGTCCGGTTTTTTCATAGCCAGTGCCAAACATAAAGGCGGCGAAAATCAGCCAGATAACCGAATTAGAAAAACCGGAAACCGCCCAGGAGAGGGATTTAGCGGTGAATTTAAAGCCTGGCTGGGCGAGCTGTTCGGGGCTAAACAGCAGCCAGGGCGAGAGAATGGCGATGATGGAGATACCCACCATCGCCACCACGGCACCCGGCACCGGTTCGAGGATCAGCCCAACGATCACGCCGGTAAAAACAGCAAAGTAGTGCCAGGTATGACTCTCCAGCCCCGCAGGAACCGGAAGTAGAGCAATAATGGCGATGACCGCCAGCGGTGCGAGATATCGCCACCATTCAGTGGAAGGTTTCATCGTGTTATGCCTGCGAAAAAGGAGAGGGGGCGAACCTCTCCGTGAGGGTTATTTGATGTAGTGGACGTGCTCGCAGATCTCTTCCACGATGGGATCGCGGCGTTCGGCGAACAGCTTTTTGTTTTCGGCTATCAGGTTGTTGCCGTGGGTATCAATAGAGACAATCAGCGGCCCAAACTCTTTAACCCGGCAGACCCACAACGACTCCGGCATTCCGAGTTCTGTCCAGTGCACCTCTTCAATCTCTTCCACCTGGGTTGCCGCCAGTACTGCGCAGCCTGCCGGGAAAATCACATGCAGCGCCTTGAATTTCTGGCAACCTTCTTCAGTCAGCGGCCCCATTCCGCCTTTGCCGACCACCAGTTTCACGCCGGTCTGTTCGATAAATTCACGTTCAAAACTTTCCATCCGCATACTGGTTGTTGGGCCGACGGATACCATCTCCCATTTGTCGCCATTTTTGCGCACGATGGGGCCAGCGTGGAAAATCGCTTTGCCGTTGAGATCGTAAGGGATCGGACGTTTCAGTTCGATCAGGCGGCGGTGACAAACGTCGCGGCAAGTCACCAGCGTACCGGTCAGGTAGATCACATCGCCGACGCGAATATCTTGCAGATCTTCAGCTTTGATCGGGGTTGTCAGGATCTTTTTCATAACGCGCTCCGGGTGTGAGAAAGGTTTTCAAAGGAGAGATCGGCATGAACCAGCAGCGTACCGCGACGATGCGCCCAGCAGCCGGTAGAGACAGCGACGCCGATGGTAGACGGATGGCGAGCGGCAGATTCGATATGCACGCCCATCACTGAACTGTTGCCAGTCAGCCCTTGTGGACCAATCCCCAGACGGTTGAGTCCTTCCTCCAGGCGTAGCTCCAGCTCTGCCGCTTTCGGATTGGGATGGCGGCTGCCAATCGGGCGCAAAATGGCTTTACGTGAGAGCACGGCGGCGGTTTCCACCGAGGTGGCGATGCCTACACCTACCAGTACCGGTGGACAGGCGTTTACGGCGAGGGTGGAGATATTTTCGAAGACGAATTTCACCACGCCTTCGTAGCCTTCCGATGGCATTAACACTTTTGAGCGGCCAGGTAGCGTGCAGCCGCCGCCAGCCATGTAAACTTCGATTTCCGCGTCGTCACCGTCGGGGACGATATCCCAGGTAACCCACGGTACGCCGCTACCGGTATTTTTGCCGGTGTTCACTTCGTCAAAAATTTCCACCGCGTTGTGGCGCAGTGGCGCTTTGACGGTCGCCTCTTCCACGGCTTGCTTAAGAATGCTTTGCAGTTCGCCAAGCAGCGGGAAACGGGAACCGACCTTAACAAAAAACATGATTTCGCCGGTGTCCTGACAGGCCGGGCGATTCAGGTCGATCGCTTTTTGCATGTTATCGAACATAGTGTGGTAGATGATTTTCCCCATCGACGACGTTTCGGCGTCCCGAAGCTGTTTTAGTTTATCCACTACGTCATCAGGCATTCGGGTAGAAATCATGGCGGTAAAGTTAGCGACAATCTCTGTCAACTTATTCACTGCCTGTTGCTTATTACTTTCGCTCATCATGGCAACTCCAGTTTCTATATTTGTCTGGAAAAATTTACCGTCACAAACTACCACTAAAAATGTGGTTTTATATTTTTTGCCACCGTGAATATGTAATTAACAGTTCGTGAATCAACACGAAAATAAGAATGAATATTGCGCCAGAGCAGGGAATGGAAATGTTTTGCGAAATACACTGAGCCAGTCAAAATTGCGGATAGTTAACGATGCTGAATAGCTGGCCTTTAGCCAAAGACTTGCAGGTACTGGTAGAAATCGTCCATAGCGGCAGTTTTAGTGCCGCAGCGGCGACGCTTGGGCAGACGCCCGCATTTGTCACCAAACGAATCCAAATCCTTGAAAACACGCTGGCAACGACGCTACTTAACCGCTCCGCTCGCGGCGTGGCACTGACTGAAAGTGGCCAACGTTGTTACGAACATGCGCTGGAAATCCTCACCCAATATCAGCGACTGGTCGATGACGTCACGCAAATCAAAACGCGCCCGGAGGGGATGATTCGTATTGGCTGTAGTTTTGGTTTTGGGCGCAGTTATATTGCACCAGCCATTACCGAACTGATGCGCAATTACCCTGAGTTACAGGTGCATTTTGAATTGTTCGATCGGCAAATTGATTTAGTGCAGGATAATATTGATCTGGATATTCGTATTAATGATGAAATCCCTGATTATTATATTGCGCATCTTTTGACAAAAAATAAAAGAATATTATGCGCAGCACCTGAGTACCTGCAAAAATATTCCCAGCCACAATCCTTACAGGAATTAAGTCGTCATGACTGTCTGGTGACCAAAGAGCGCGATATGACCCACGGAATATGGGAGTTGGGGAACGGTCAGGAGAAAAAATCGGTGAAGGTAAGCGGGCATCTTTCCTCCAACAGCGGTGAGATAGTGCTGCAATGGGCACTGGAAGGTAAAGGGATTATGCTGCGTTCCGAATGGGATGTGCTGCCGTTTCTGGAGAGTGGCAAACTGGTGCGAGTATTGCCGGAATATGCACAAAGCGCCAATATCTGGGCTGTCTATCGGGAGCCACTCTATCGCAGTATGAAGTTGCGCGTCTGCGTAGAGTTTCTGGCGGCGTGGTGCCAGCAACGGCTGGGCAAGCCCGCCGAAGGCTATCAGGTTTTGTAAACCTGCCAGAAATCACTGCGGATCTTTTTCGCGCTTTCTTTTAAATTTCGTCCAGATTTTTGTCTCCTGGCGACGCCACAGACGCTGGATGTTGTCATGATGACGCAGCAGGATCAGGCAAGAGAGCATAGAAACCGGAAAGGTGAATTGTGGCTTAAACCACCAGACATAAAACGGAGCAATCAGTGCGCTGACAATCGCTCCCAGCGACGAATAACCGCTGAGTAAAATGGTTAACAGCCAGGTTCCCGCCATCACACCCGTTAAATCCCAGCCAATTGGTGCGATTGCGCCAAAAGCGGTGGCAACGCCTTTTCCCCCTTTAAAACCGAAGAAAACCGGCCAGATGTGTCCAAGACAGGCGGCGATGGCAATTAAGCCTAGCCAGAAGGGGCTGACACCTAATTCATACGCGCCCCAGACGGGTAACATTCCTTTCAGAACGTCGAAAATCAGCACTGCTACGGCTGCTCCCTTGCCACCGATACGTAACACATTGGTGGCGCCGGGATTGCCGGAGCCGCTGGTTCGCGGATCGGGCAGCCCACACAAGCGGCAAACCAGAATGGCACTGGAAATGGAGCCGCAGAGGTACGCGATGAGGATCATTCCAGGCGCGATTGCACTCATAAGCTGTTCCGTTTTGAAAATTCGTGTTCAACGATGAATCTGTGGATAATACGCACATTTCGCCGGAAGTGGTATCCGGTTAGCCAAAAAGCAGGCAGGACGTGATGGATATTGTATTTATAGAGCAACTTTCGGTAATCACCACTATTGGTGTTTACGACTGGGAACAGACCATCGAACAGAAGTTGGTGTTCGATATCGAAATGGCGTGGGATAACCGTAAAGCGGCGAAAAGCGATGATGTGGCGGATTGTCTCAGCTACGCTGACATTGCCGAAACGGTGGTCAGCCACGTCGAGGGCGCGCGTTTTGCACTGGTGGAACGCGTGGCGGAAGAGGTGGCGGAGCTGCTGTTGACTCGCTTTAACTCGCCGTGGGTGCGTATCAAACTCAGCAAGCCAGGCGCAGTGGCGCGTGCGGCGAATGTTGGCGTCATCATTGAGCGTGGCAATAATCTGAAAGAAAATAATTAATTTTACAGCTGTTAAACCAAACGGTTATAACCTGGTCATACTGCAGTAGTTCGGACAAGCGGTACATTTTTATAATTTAGGGGTTTATTGATGAGCGATATGCACTCGCTGCTGATAGCGGCAATATTGGGTGTGGTCGAAGGATTGACAGAATTTCTGCCGGTATCCAGCACGGGCCATATGATTATTGTCGGTCATTTGTTGGGATTTGAGGGCGACACGGCGAAAACCTTTGAAGTCGTGATCCAGTTAGGATCAATTCTGGCGGTAGTAGTGATGTTCTGGCGGCGTCTGTTTGGCCTGATTGGCATTCACTTTGGGCGTCCGTTGCAGCACGAAGGAGAAAGCAAAGGTCGGTTAACGCTGATCCACATTTTGCTGGGGATGATCCCGGCGGTGGTACTGGGGCTATTGTTCCACGATACGATTAAGTCGTTGTTTAACCCGATAAATGTGATGTATGCGCTGGTTGTTGGCGGTCTGTTGCTGATTGCCGCTGAATGCCTGAAGCCGAAAGAGCCGCGTGCGCCGGGTCTGGATGATATGACGTATCGTCAGGCGTTTATGATTGGCTGTTTCCAGTGTCTGGCGCTGTGGCCGGGTTTCTCCCGTTCCGGGGCGACCATTTCAGGTGGGATGCTGATGGGGGTGAGCCGTTACGCTGCTTCCGAGTTCTCGTTCCTGCTGGCGGTGCCGATGATGATGGGCGCAACGGCGCTCGATCTCTACAAAAGCTGGGGCTTCCTGACAACCGGCGATATCCCGATGTTTGCCGTTGGGTTTATCACCGCTTTTGTGGTGGCGCTGATAGCGATTAAAACCTTCCTGCAATTGATTAAGCGCATTTCGTTTATCCCGTTCGCCATTTATCGCTTTATTGTGGCGGCTGCGGTGTACGTTGTGTTCTTTTGATTGAGAAAAGGTTCGGGAGCAGGCCTGGTTTTCTCCCTCGCTCTGTAGGGAGAAGGCCGGGGTGAGGGTGATTGTTCGCACCGGTGCTGGTCTGTTCCCCTCACCCTAACCCTC
>NZ_AEJZ01000193.1:0-3836 GCF_000208525.1 Escherichia sp. TW14182 | reverse complement strand
GAGCTAAAAGTTGGGGTGGAAGGTCAGCTTAATCCACGTCTGCAACTGTGGGGCAACGTCGCCCAGCAGTTGGGGGACAACGGTTACAGCGATACCCAGGGAATGCTAGGCATGAAATATCTCTTTTAATACCACTTTGCCGCCCGTCACGTACGGGTGGCGCGCTCCCCGCATCAACCTGATAAGCGTAGCACATCAGGCAAGCCGGACAGTGATATCACCGCCCGGCTTCTTCTTCTTAAACGGGCTAGATGTGCAGTTCCTGCAACTTCTCTTTCGGCAGCGCCAGTTCCTCATTGCTGTTGATACGCACGTCGCGCTCCAGAATGCTACGTGCAATATCCTGTGCTTCCTGCAACGAGTGCATCTGGTAAGTACCGCACTGGTAGACATTCAGTTCAGGGATCTGATTCTGATCCTTCACTTTCAGCACATCTTCCATTGCCGCCTTCCAGGCATCAGCAACACGCTGCTCATCTGGCGTACCAATCAGACTCATATAGAAACCGGTGCGGCAACCCATTGGCGAGATATCAATAATCTCAACGCCGTTACCGTTAAGATGGTTGCGCATAAAACCAGCAAACAGATGCTCCAGGGTATGGATACCTTTTTCTGGCATTACTTCTTTGTTCGGCACGCAGAAACGCAGATCGAACACGGTGATTGCGTCGCCATGCGGGGTGTTCATTGTTTTCGCCACCCGAACTGCAGGCGCTTCCATCCGGGTATGATCGACTGTGAAGCTATCTAACAACGGCATTTAGCCACCTCCGGTAATTTTTTTTAAAATATTCTGAACTCTTTGTTCCCAGGCGAGTCTGAGTATATGAAAGACGCGCATTTGTTATCATCATCCCTGAATTCAGAGATGAAATTTTGGCCACTCACGAGTGGCCTTTTTCTTTTCTATCAGCTGTGTTTTTCCAGCCACACCTTGAACGACTCGGTGTCTGCGGCTTCCATTTCCTGCTGACGGCGTTTAGACGCTTCGCGCTCGGCAATAAAATCGTCTTCACGCAGAATTTCCAGCGGCTCTTCACGCAACAAATTGCGATAAGCCTCACCAAACGCTTTCCCGGTTCCGCCAATACCAGTATCAATCATAGACCGTAAGATGCGGGCGGAGAAAGTCAGATCGGGATTATCAAAGCAGGCCACCAGTTCATCACACACTTTCTGGTATGCTTCGCCGCCGTTAATGCTGTCCAGCGTTTGCGCGACGCGTTTCAGATCCCGGAACAGATCTTTGCCCACCTGCGGCAACGGGAATTGCGCAGTTTCACAGCCAATTCCCAGTGTCAGCCCCGGCTTACGTCCTTCGAGGATCACCCGGTTCCAGTTGACGCGTGTACAGGCAAGTTCACTACTGCTCATTTCCGGTGCATCAGCCAGCGCACACCAGACCATAAACAGGTCGAGGAATCGCACCTGCTGCTCATCAACACCAATCGGCGAGAATGGGTTGATATCCAGCGAACGCACTTCGATATATTCAATGCCGCCGCGTAACAGCGCATCTGAAGGCGACTCGCCGCTGCGAGTAACGCGTTTCGGACGAATCGGCGCATACAGCTCGTTTTCAATCTGCAGCACGTTGCTGTTGATTTGCAGCCGCTTGCCGTCTTTCTCAAGACCAATCGTCGCGTACTCTTCCGACGGCGTTTTAATTGCCCGCTTCAGACCCGCTACATACTCGTAGAGATCATTAAAGGTAATACCAAGATTACTTTGCGATTTATTGGTATAGCCCAGATCGCTCAAACGTAGCGATGTTGCATACGGCAGGTAATACATGCCGCACTCAGTTTTCTCAAACGGCAGCGACGTCGGTTTACCTTGCAGGAAAGAAGAACAAATTGCCGGAGATGCGCCAAACAGGTACGGGATCACCCAACCGAAGCGATAGTAGTTACGAATAGCGCGGAAGTAGCCCGCAGAGATTTTCTCTTTGGCGTCAACGCCCGAGATATCACCACACTTCGCTTGCCAGAATGCCATTGGTAAAGAGAAGTTGTAGTGTACGCCGGAGATAGTTTGCATCAGCGCGCCATAGCGATTTTTCAGCCCTTCACGGTACAGCGTTTTAAAGCGCCCTGTATTGGACGTTCCATACTGCGCCAGTTCGATATCCTGACCTTCCGCGATGTAACATGGCATACTTAACGGCCACATCCGCTCATCGCCAATATTACGCGCGGTATAGCGATGCAAATCGCGCATAAAGGTCAACATATGCTCAATATCGCCATCGACCGGCGTAATGAACTCCAGCAACGCTTCGGCAAAATCGGTGGTGATCCATTTATGCGTCAGTGCGGAACCTAATGCTTCAGGATGACCGGTTGTTGCCAAAGTGCCATCTGGGTTAACACGCAAAGTTTCGCGCTCAAGACCACGCTGTATCCCCTTTAATGCCTGAGGATGTTTTTCCAGCCAGGCCAGCGCCTGTGATACGTCCGGGATCAAATTGACCTCCCGCCTGTCAAAATCGTTTTAATTAGCATAACTGTAATGGTGGCCATGTGTGCAGGCCTACAATTAGTGCCACCACATCATGCCCTGAACGGTGGCTGCTGCAACCGCAACATAGCGCAACGCTTTACCAAGGCACAAAAAAAAGATTACTGGCCCCCACGAGATGCGCATCCATCCCGCTAACAGACACAGTAAGTCGCCAATCACTGGCATCCAGCTTAATAAGAGTGTGACTGCGCCATAGCGTTTCAGCCAGCCAATGGCTTTTTCTTGCCAGCGCGATGTTTTGCGCAATGGAAAGAAACGCCCAAGGATAACGTTAGTTAACCCTCCAAGGCTATTACCCATTGTTGCTGTTAATACTAAAACCCAGGGATGACTCACCCCAGAAAGTAACATTGCGACCAGCACAACTTCCGAATTGCCGGGTAGTAGTGTAGCGCTGAGAAAACTACTGGCAAACAACGAGAAGAGCGACAGCGACTCACTCACAGCAAGCGAACATCCACGGCGTCCATGCCTGCGGCGCGAGCGGCCTGTATGCCAAAATCGGCATCTTCAAAGACAACGCACTGTGTTGGTTGCACGCCCATACGCTGCGCACACAGCAAAAACGTGTCTGGTGCAGGTTTATGGTGTTTGACGTGATCGGCAGCGACAACCGCGTCAAAATAACGACGTAATCCCAGATGCGTTAGCAGCGCCTCAGCGATGGCGCTTTCACTCCCCGTACCGACAGCCATTGGGCGACGACCGTGCCAGCTTTTCACCACTTCAACAAGAGGAAGCGGTTCGACGCAATCGAGCAACATGCTTCTTACGGCATCGGTTTTCTCGCGGGCTAATGCATGGGGATCGAGATCGGCCTGATTCAGCTCAATAATCGCCTGGGCTATACGCCAGGTGGGCGAGCCATTAAGCGCAATCATGGCCTGTACATCGTACTGAAGACCGTAGCGTCCTAATACTTCACGCCACGCTTTACGGTGCGTGGGTTCTGTATCCAGGATTGTGCCATCCATATCAAAAATTAAACCTGCATAACGCTCGTACATTGTCTTCTCGCAAGTCGAAAAATATGACGCTACTTTAGCGTAATTGCTTGATTTTGTCGCCGATGCGAAGGGGAAGATTATTCAGGATATGGATAAAATAGTTATTTAGAAATGAGATGTTTTTGGAGGAAATTGTTGGAGAAGATGGTGCATCCGGGAGGATGACTCACTGGCGTTCGCCCTTCGGGTCGTTGCTGGCGCAACGTTATCCTCCCTGGTGCATACATCAATATTGCAGACCATGAGGATCATCAATCGCGGATAATACGGAGAAGATGGTGCATCCGGGAGGATTCGAACCTC
>NZ_AEJZ01000194.1:0-14293 GCF_000208525.1 Escherichia sp. TW14182 | reverse complement strand
GCGATGCTTGCGCATCTTATCCGACCTACACCTTTGGTGTTATGTATGGTGATTTTTTAACATTTCCATAAGTTACGCTTATTTAAATCATCGTGAATTTAATGGCGTAAATTCCTGCTAGTTATTCGTTTGCTGAAGCGATTTCGCAGCATTTGACGTCACCGCTTTTACGTGGCTTTATAAAAGACGACGAAAAGCAAAGCCCGAGCATATTCGCGCCAATGCGACGTGAAGGATACCGGGCTTCAAACAATAAGATGGGGTGTCTGGGGTTATATGAACGAACAATATTCCGCATTGCGTAGTAATGTCAGTATGCTCGGCAAAGTGCTGGGAGAAACCATCAAGGATGCGTTGGGAGAACACATTCTTGAACGCGTAGAAACTATCCGTAAGTTGTCCAAATCTTCACGCGCTGGCAATGATGCTAACCGCCAGGAGTTGCTCACCACCTTACAAAATTTGTCGAACGACGAGCTGCTGCCCGTTGCGCGTGCGTTTAGTCAGTTCCTGAACCTGGCAAACACCGCCGAGCAATACCACAGCATTTCGCCGAAAGGCGAGGCTGCCAGCAACCCGGAAGTGATCGCCCGCACCCTACGTAAACTGAAAAACCAGCCGGAACTGAGCGAAGACACCATCAAAAAAGCGGTGGAATCACTGTCGCTGGAACTGGTACTCACTGCGCACCCAACCGAAATTACTCGTCGTACACTGATCCACAAAATGGTGGAAGTGAACGCGTGCTTAAAACAGCTCGACAACAAAGATATCGCCGACTACGAACACAACCAACTGATGCGCCGCCTGCGCCAGTTGATCGCCCAGTCATGGCATACCGATGAAATCCGTAAGCTGCGCCCAAGCCCGATAGATGAAGCCAAATGGGGCTTTGCCGTAGTAGAAAACAGCCTGTGGCAAGGCGTACCGAATTACCTGCGCGAACTGAACGAACAACTGGAAGAGAATCTCGGCTACAAACTGCCCGTCGAATTTGTTCCGGTGCGTTTTACCTCGTGGATGGGCGGCGACCGCGACGGCAACCCGAACGTCACTGCCGATATCACCCGCCACGTCCTGCTGCTCAGCCGTTGGAAAGCAACCGACCTGTTCCTGAAAGATATTCAGGTTCTGGTTTCTGAACTGTCGATGGTTGAAGCAACCCCTGAACTGCTGGCGCTGGTCGGCGAAGAAGGTGCCGCAGAACCGTATCGCTATCTGATGAAAAACCTGCGTTCCCGCCTGATGGCAACACAGGCCTGGCTGGAAGCGCGTCTGAAAGGCGAAGAACTGCCGAAGCCGGAAGGTCTGCTGACGCAGAACGAAGAACTGTGGGAGCCGCTCTACGCTTGCTACCAGTCCCTTCAGGCGTGTGGTATGGGCATTATCGCCAACGGCGATCTGCTCGACACTCTGCGCCGCGTGAAATGTTTCGGCGTACCGCTGGTGCGTATTGATATCCGTCAGGAGAGCACCCGTCATACCGAAGCACTGGGTGAACTGACCCGCTATCTCGGCATCGGCGACTACGAAAGCTGGTCAGAGGCCGACAAACAGGCGTTCCTGATCCGCGAACTGAACTCCAAACGTCCGCTTCTGCCACGCAACTGGCAACCAAGCGCCGAAACGCGCGAAGTGCTTGATACCTGTCAGGTGATTGCCGAAGCACCGCAAGGTTCGATTGCCGCCTACGTGATCTCGATGGCGAAAACGCCGTCCGACGTACTGGCCGTTCACCTGCTGTTGAAAGAAGCAGGTATTGGATTTGCGATGCCAGTCGCACCGCTGTTTGAAACTCTCGATGACCTGAACAACGCCAACGATGTCATGACCCAGCTGCTGAATATCGACTGGTATCGCGGCCTGATTCAGGGCAAACAGATGGTGATGATTGGCTATTCCGACTCAGCAAAAGATGCGGGAGTGATGGCAGCTTCCTGGGCGCAATATCAGGCACAGGATGCGTTAATCAAAACCTGCGAAAAAGCGGGTATTGAACTGACGCTGTTCCACGGTCGCGGTGGTTCTATTGGTCGCGGCGGCGCACCGGCTCATGCGGCGCTGCTATCGCAACCGCCAGGAAGCCTGAAAGGCGGCCTGCGCGTGACCGAACAGGGCGAGATGATCCGCTTTAAGTACGGTCTGCCAGAAATCACGGTCAGCAGCCTGTCGCTGTACACCGGGGCGATTCTGGAAGCCAACCTGCTGCCACCGCCTGAGCCGAAAGAGAGCTGGCGTCACATTATGGATGAACTTTCGGTCATCTCCTGCGATCTCTACCGTGGTTATGTGCGTGAAAACAAAGACTTTGTTCCATACTTCCGCTCCGCCACGCCGGAACAGGAACTGGGCAAACTGCCGTTAGGTTCACGTCCGGCGAAACGTCGCCCGACCGGCGGCGTCGAATCACTGCGCGCAATTCCGTGGATTTTTGCCTGGACACAAAACCGCCTGATGCTCCCAGCCTGGCTGGGCGCGGGTACTGCGCTGCAAAAAGTGGTGGAAGATGGCAAACAGAGCGAACTGGAAGCCATGTGCCGCGACTGGCCGTTCTTCTCAACGCGTCTGGGAATGCTGGAAATGGTCTTCGCCAAAGCAGACCTGTGGCTGGCGGAATACTATGACCAACGCCTGGTCGACAAAGAGCTGTGGCCGTTAGGTAAAGAGTTACGCAATCTGCAAGAAGAAGACATCAAAGTGGTGCTGGCAATTGCCAACGATTCCCATCTGATGGCCGATCTACCGTGGATTGCCGAGTCTATTCAGCTACGAAATATATACACTGACCCGCTGAACGTACTGCAGGCAGAGTTGCTGCACCGCTCCCGCCAGGCAGAAAAAGAAGGCCAGGAGCCGGATCCCCGCGTCGAACAAGCGTTGATGGTCACTATTGCCGGAATTGCAGCAGGTATGCGTAATACCGGCTAACCCCCATCCTCTATCAACCCTCGTGCAATAGCGCGAGGGTTTTCTGAAATACTTCTGTTCTAACACCTTCGTTTTCAATATATTTCTGTCTGCATTTCACCCAGATTCTGGATATCCCTTCAGATATCCTTAAGGTTTTGTCCTTACATTCGGCGCTATTATCCAAAACGGGTTCTTACTATGCATTCCACTGAAGTCCAGACTAAACCCCTTTTTAGCTGGAAAGCCCTGGGTTGGGCACTGCTCTACTTTTGGTTTTTCTCTACCCTGTTACAGGCCATTATTTACATCAGCGGCTACAGCGGCACCAACGGCATTCGCGACTCACTGCTGTTCAGTTCGCTGTGGTTGATCCCGGTATTCCTCTTTCCGAAGCGGATTAAAATTATTGCCGCAGTGATCGGCGTGGTGCTGTGGGCGGCCTCTCTGGCGGCGCTGTGCTACTACGTCATCTACGGTCAGGAGTTCTCGCAGAGCGTTCTGTTTGTGATGTTTGAAACCAACACCAACGAAGCCAGCGAGTATTTAAGCCAGTATTTCAGCCTGAAGATTGTGCTTATCGCGCTGGCCTATACGGCGGTGGCAGTTCTGCTGTGGACACGCCTGCGCCCGGTCTATATTCCGAAGCCGTGGCGTTATATCGTCTCTTTTGCCCTGCTTTACGGTTTGATTCTGCATCCGATCGCCATGAATACGTTTATCAAAAACAAGCCGTTTGAGAAAACGTTGAATAACCTGGCATCGCGCATGGAGCCTGCCGCCCCGTGGCAATTCCTGACCGGTTATTATCAGTATCGCCAGCAACTTAACTCGCTGACGAAGCTGCTGAATGAAAATAATGCATTACCGCCGCTGGCTAATTTCAAAGATGAATCGGGCAACGAACCACGCACCCTGGTACTGGTGATTGGCGAGTCGACCCAGCGTGGACGTATGAGTCTGTATGGTTATCCGCGTGAAACCACGCCAGAACTGGATGCGCTGCATAAAACCGATCCGAATCTGACCGTATTTAATAACGTGGTTACGTCTCGTCCGTACACCATTGAAATCCTGCAACAGGCGCTGACTTTTGCCAACGAAAAGAACCCTGACCTGTATCTGACGCAACCGTCGCTGATGAACATGATGAAACAGGCGGGTTATAAAACCTTCTGGATAACCAACCAGCAGACGATGACCGCCCGCAATACCATGCTGACGGTATTTTCGCGCCAGACCGACAAGCAGTACTACATGAACCAGCAACGTACCCAGAGTGCGCGTGAATACGACACTAACGTGCTGAAGCCGTTCCAGGAAGTGCTGAAGGACCCTGCGCCGAAGAAACTGATCATCGTTCATCTGCTGGGTACACATATCAAATACAAGTACCGTTACCCGGAAGATCAGGGCAAGTTTGATGGCAATACCGATCATGTCCCACCAGGATTAAGCGCAGAAGAGCTGGAGTCGTATAACGATTACGACAACGCTAACCTGTATAACGATCATGTGGTTGCCAGCCTGATTAAAGACTTTAAAGCGACCGATCCGAACGGTTTCCTGGTTTACTTCTCTGATCACGGTGAAGAGGTTTACGACACGCCGCCGCACAAAACCCAGGGGCGTAACGAAGATAACCCGACGCGCCACATGTACACCATTCCGTTCCTGCTGTGGACGTCGGAAAAATGGCAGGCGACTCATCCGCGTGATTTCTCGCAGGATGTCGATCGTAAATACAGCCTGGCGGAACTGATCCACACCTGGTCGGATTTGGCGGGCTTATCTTACGACGGTTACGATCCAACCCGTTCGGTGGTGAACCCGCAGTTCAAAGAAACCACCCGCTGGATTGGCAACCCGTACAAGAAAAACGCGCTGATCGATTACGACACTCTGCCGTATGGCGATCAGGTGGGTAATCAGTAAATGACCTTTGTATCGCGTCTGGCGCTATTTGCCGGATGCGATACTGCCGCAATGTTTACATCGAACTCTCATCAGGCCACACTTTTCAGGTGGCCTTTTTTCATAATGCCAGTTACTGTTTTCCCGTCTACATACCTAAGGGAATAACATGTATCACGACGTCAGCTATCTGCTCTCCCGCCTGATCAACGGCCCGCTGTCCCTGCGCCAGATTTACTTTGCCAGCAGTAACGGCCCGGCGCCCGATCTTGCATATCAGGTCGATTTTCCACGGCTGGAAATTGTGCTGGAAGGCGAGTTTGTTGATACCGGCGCTGGCGCAACGTTAGTTCCCGGCGATGTACTGTACGTCCCTGCTGGCGGCTGGAACTTCCCGCAATGGCAAACACCCGCTACCACCTTTAGCGTGCTGTTTGGCAAACAGCAACTCGGCTTCAGCGTCGTACAATGGGATGGCAAGCAATACCAAAATCTGGCAAAGCAGCACGTCGCCCGACGCGGCCCGCGCATTGGTTCATTCTTGCTGCAAACACTCAATGAAATGCAAATGCAGCCACAGGAGCAGCAAACGGCAAGGCTTATCGTCGCCAGCCTGCTTAGCCACTGCCGCGACTTGCTCGGCAGTCAAATCCAGACCGCCTCACGCAGCCAGGCACTATTTGAAGCGATTCGCGATTATATCGATGAACGCTATGCCTCCGCGCTAACCCGTGAATCTGTCGCGCAAGCATTCTATATTTCGCCCAATTACCTCTCCCACCTGTTTCAAAAAACGGGTGCGACGGGCTTTAACGAATACCTGAATCATACACGGCTGGAACATGCAAAAACGTTGTTGAAAGGCTATGACCTGAAGGTAAAAGAAGTGGCGCACGCCTGCGGCTTTGTCGACAGCAACTACTTCTGCCGCCTGTTTCGTAGAAACACCGAACGCTCGCCGTCAGAATATCGTCGGCAATACCACAGCCAACTGACAGAAAAACCGACTACTCCAGAATAAGATGGGTTTGCTGCGGCGCAGAAAGCACTTTGCGCACCGCGCTCATTACCCGCTGCGGTTCACGCAGGAATGCGTAGATGCTGCATTGCACATAGCGGCAATGCTCAAATCGCTCGGCACCAGCAAGCTCGATATCCGTAATCAACAGCGCAACATCCGCCCGACGGATATCCTCGTCCGCTAAACGATTCTCCGTTCCCAGCGCCCCCTGGGTTTCAATGCTGACGCCCCACTTCTCTAACTGGCATAATTTTTCCAGCCGTTCTGCCGCCATATAAGTATGCGCCACGCCGCTGACGCAGGCGGTTACTGCCACCAGGTATGCCATTTTACCCCCCCACGGTAACCTCAAATCCGGCTCGTTCTGCCATTTCGCGCATCGTTGCCACATCGGCTGACGAGGGCGCAGAAACCTCTTTCATCGACCATGTTTTCCCCAGCAGGCGGTATTTCGGTTCACCGTACTGATGAAACGGCAACAGGTGGATTTGCCTGATATTCAGCGGGATCAGCACGTCCAGCGCCTGCTGCATATTCTCCCGGCTGAGTGTGAAACCAGGGATCAGCGGTAAACGCGGGATCACGTTGACACCTTCGCTTACCAGCAAACGCAGATTCTCCAGCACGCGTGGCAGGTTCATCTTCACCACATCCCACGCCTGAGTCGCGTCCATAATTTTTAAATCGAACAACACTTCATCGCACAATTTCGCCAGTGGTAACAGCTTGCTGGCTGGCGCGTCTCCGGCAGTTTCGATGGCACATGAGACGCCCCAAAGCCGAAGTCGCTGTAAAAAACGGGTCGCAAATTCCGCCTGCATTAACACTTCGCCGCCAGAAAGCGTGACGCCGCCGCCGGACGTGCGAAAGAAAATGTCATCTTTCATCACTTCCCGCTCCAGCGCGTCAAGGCTGATATCGCGACCAATCCGTTCAAACGCCCCGGAGGGGCATTCATCCGCATCACGTAAACATTTCGCGCAGTGCAGACATTTCGCCTCTCTGCGTACCGTCTGGATTTTGCCGGAGATCGACTCCGGATTAGCACACCACGGGCAAAGATGTGGGCAGCCTTTAAAAAAGACCACCGTGCGGATGCCTTCACCGTCATTCAGCGAATAACGCTGAATGTTGAAAATGCGCGCCACGTCATCGCGGCGCGTTTCCACAACGTTACAGCTGATGCGCTGTCCGGCGGATGATGTCATCCTGGATCTCCTTCGACAATTCGACAAAGAAGGCGCTATATCCGGCAACGCGCACCACCAGCCCGGCATAATCTTGTGGGCGCTTTTGCGCTTCCCGCAACGTGTCGGCATTCACCACGTTAAACTGAATATGCTGCAACTTAAGCTGGGTAAATGCGCGTAAGAAATCGGCCAGTTTACGTAATCCCGCTTCACCTTCGAGGGTCGCCGGAGTGAATTTCACGTTCAGCAATGTACCGTTAGACAGCAGCGTGTTATCGAGCTTACTGACTGATTTCAGTACCGCCGTTGGTCCTTGTGCGTCCTGGCCCAGCATTGGCGACAAGCCGCCGTCGGCCAGTTGCTCCCCGGCAA
The DNA here is from genome assembly GCF_000208525.1 of Escherichia sp. TW14182. NCBI lineage: Bacteria > Pseudomonadati > Pseudomonadota > Gammaproteobacteria > Enterobacterales > Enterobacteriaceae > Escherichia > Escherichia sp. TW14182. The sequence goes on along the minus strand of NZ_AEJZ01000194.1, from coordinate 6,889 downwards.
AACGACCGTCTGGCGTCGCGCCAACCACCGATCCCAACGGGACGTGAGCAGAAACGGTATACGACCCTGGCGTGAAGTAGCCACCGCGCGGGTTCTGGTATTTTTCCACTTCTTTGCAGTAGTGGCGCAGCAGTTCGGCGCTAATGTTATCCACCTCGTCGATATCGTTGCCGTATTTCTCAAAGCGGTTAATTAAGCGAGCGCGAACTTTTTCGCCTTCTGGCGTTGCGAAGTTGGCTTTTAATACCGACAACAATTCGTCAAAACTTAAACGCTGTTGCTCAAAAACCATCCCTTTCAGCGCATGGAGAGAATCGCTCAGGTTGGCAATACCGATCCCCTGTACGCCGGAGAAGTTATAACGCGCGCCGCCATCGGTAATATCGCGGCCTTTTTCCAGACAATCGCTGATAAACGACGAAAGCAGCGGCACTGGCGCCCAGTCGCGATGGCCGATATCACAAATATTGCTGCCTTCAACCATCAGGGTGATGTAGTGGCTGATCTTGGCGCGGATCTGTTCCAGTAAACCTTCATAAGTCAGCGCAGCATTGCCTTCATTTTCATGCAGACAAATTTCCATCACTTTCAGCAGGTTAAACATCGCGATGTCATGCAAGCCGTAGGTTCTGCCAGGAATAGACAACTCCACACAACCGACCACTGAATAGTCGCGCGCATCTTCCAGCGAAACGCCACGGTTGAGGAACGCAGGCACCACCACTTCATCGTTGAATATTTGCGGAATACCGGTGCCAAGGCGGATGGTTTCTGCGGTTTTCATCAGGAACGGCGTGTCGATCAAGGCGTTAGTGCGCACGCCCAGGTTCGGTTGCGGTAATTGCACGCTTTGATAGGCGTCGAGGCAGAGGAACGAAAGCACGTTCACCGCACTACGTCCGTTTTCCGTTAAACCGCCGAGCAGCGCGGTATAGCCGGTCGGGAATCCCGCAAAATAGCGCGCGCTGCTGGTGGAGCGTAACAGCACGATGTCGTTGCACTTCACCCATAAAGATTCGAGCAGTTCTTTCAGGAACGCCGGGTCTTCGCCCTGGGTTAATGATGTCTGATAGAACGGCAACATATACTGGTCGAAGCGCCCTAACGACAGCGAACTGGCGTTGGATTCGTATTGCAGAATGATGTTCATGTACCAGAACAACTGGCACGCCTGCCAGAACGTCTGCGGCTTATGTTGCGCGTTATGGCGGGAGATCTCCGCAATAGTCAGCAATTCTTCGCGACGCTGGGCATCGGTGCAGTTTGCCGCCATCGTTTCCGCCAGTTCGGCGTAACGCAAAATGTGTTTTTGTGAAGCTTCCAGCAGTAACAGCGCGGCCTGATAAAAGTGATTATCCGGCTGTTGCTGACAATGTTGCTGCATCTGCGCCACCAGCTCACCCAGCCCGTGATTCAGCAGGCGCGGATAATCAATAATGATATGCCCCTGACCTTTATCCGTCTGGTTGATGCTGAAAATCTGCGTGCTGGTTGCGGCTTTTACTTCATCCGTCATCTGCCCGTTGATGAAATCTTTCATCGAACGTTTTTCCCAGTACGGGAACAACTCTTCGCGGTAGATACGTTTATCTTCTTCACTGATAGCAAAGCGATCCTGCGGTCGCGTCGGGAATTGCTCCAGCTCTTTCAGCAACCAGTAAGGATCCATTTCCGGTGACATAATCCCGGCGCGAGGTTTTACGGTGCGGTTACCGGCAATCAGTTCTTCATCACGAATCGAAATTTCAACGTGTTCCAGGATATACGCCGTGGCTTTTGCCCGACGAATAATCACAGGTTCGCCTTCGGTTTGCTTATGGCTGGCGGTATAAAGCAGCGCCCGCTCCAGCGAGATTTCACGGGTATTGGCAAACAGCGCAGTTTTAAGGCGAGAGATACGATTCGTCATGAGGAACTCCTGTAGGGAAAAAACAAGCCCGCCGTTTCAGGCGGGCTAAAAACTTAAGCAGTCTGTGCCAGATGGGCTTCGATTTTGTTCATGATGGCTTCAGCGCGTTTTACCGCGTCGCTGATGTTGACGCGCACGATAGTCTTGCCAGCAAAACGCTCTTCAAATTTGATGCCGATATCTTTGGTCAGAATCACCATATCGCCGCTCGCCACGTCTTCCGCTGTCAGTTCATTTTCCAGACCAATTGACCCCTGGGTTTCTACTTTCACTTCCCAGCCTTTCGCTTTCGCGGCACTTTCCAGCGCCTCTGCTGCCATATAGGTATGGGCAACACCTGAAGGACATGCGGTTACTGCAATAATTTTCGTCATGGCTCGTTCCTCAATTAATTAATTTCAAAATCCAGATCCAGGTCATCTTCCTTCTCATCAGCCGAAGACCCATTTTTACGCGCCAGACTTTTCAGCACGTTCACGCAGACTGCCGTCACAACCGCCCCGACAGCCACTGCTGCGATATAACCCAACTTACCTTCAACCACCGGCAGCACAATCAGACCACCCCAGCCTGCATAGCACTGCGCACCGACCATTGCTGCGGTCACCGTGCCACAAACAGAACCGACCATGATGGAAGGGATCACACGTAACGGATCGGCGGCGGCGAAAGGAATCGCCCCTTCAGTGACGCCAACACACCCCATCACCAGCGCCGCTTTACCCGTTTCGCGCTCTTCAGCGGAGAAATTTTTACGACCAATCAACGTCGCCAGCCCCATACCCAGCGGCGGGATACAAATACCCACAGCGGCTATGGCCACCACGGTATAAACCCCCTGAGCAACGCAAATCAGCATGAATGCATAGGCCACTTTGTTAACCGGGCCGCCCATATCGAACGCCAGCATCAATCCCATGATCACCGCCAGCATAACAATGCTGCCCTGCTGCATTCCCTGAAGCCACTGGGTCAGGCTGTTAGTCAACGCACCCACCGGCTCACCCAGCCCCCACATCATGACGCCAGCGGTAATCAGTGTGCCGACGATTGGGATAATGAAGATGGGCATGACAGAACGCAGAACTTTATGCACCGGAATTTTCTTCAGGTAATGCACCACGATGCCGCCGATAATCCCGGCGATCAGCGCGCCAAAGAAGCCCGCGCCGAAACTGTTACCAACCCAGGCACCAATAGCGCACGGCGCCAGCGCAGAGCGTTCTGCAATGGAATAACCGATGTACGCCGCGAGGAAAGGCACCATCAGCGTCAAACCCGCGACGCCGATATCAAACAGTTTTTTCAGATTCGGATCGGCGACGGCATCCGGCACTGCGCCTTTGCCATACAACATGACGGAAACCGCCAGCAAAATACCGCCCGATACCACGAAGGGAATCATGTGTGAAACGCCCGTCATTAAATGCTGACGGGTATTTTTCAGGATCTGCACCAACTCATTCATAAGTCGCTCCCGGGCTTAGTAAAGCCCATGTCCATATTTTTGATGGCAGAAACAATAGGCAATCGCAAGCAGGGCAAACAGTGGATAAAAAGGCCATTTACTGGATTTTTGTAATGTCTGTACAAAAATGCGATCCGCCTCATAACTTGCGTTAACTCGGAATCATGCCGGAGTGACGCGTCTTGTGAGACGCGTCGCAAATTGGCGGTTACATTACATTTGTCCAGCTTTTGGCAGATTTGTCACATGGCAGGCCGTTGCCGTGCGCTCTTATCCTGTAAACAGAAAACCGTACCGGGAGAAAGGCAATGGCCCTGATTGTAGAATTTATTTGTGAGCTACCTAACGGCGTACATGCACGTCCGGCAAGCCACGTTGAAACGCTATGTAATACTTTTTCATCACAAATTGAGTGGCATAACCTGCGCACCGATCGCAAAGGCAACGCCAAAAGCGCACTGGCGCTGATTGGCACCGACACGCTGGTGGGCGATAACTGCCAGTTACTGATTTCCGGAGCCGACGAACAGGAAGCGCACCAGCGTTTAAGCCAATGGCTGCGCGATGAATTCCCCCACTGCGACGCACCGCTGGCGGAAGTAAAATCTGACGAACTGGAACCACTGCCGGTTTCACTGACCAATCTGAATCCGCAAATTATCCGCGCCCGCACCGTATGCAGCGGTAGCGCAGGTGGCATTCTGACGCCGATCTCTTCTTTAGATCTTAACGCGCTGGGTAATCTTCCCGCAGCCAAAGACGTTGACGCCGAGCAATCCGCACTGGAAAACGGCCTGACACTGGTACTGAAAAACATTGAGTTTCGTCTGCTGGATAGCGACGGCGCCACCAGCGCGATTCTGGAAGCGCACCGATCCCTGGCTGGCGATACTTCCCTGCGCGAACATTTACTGGCAGGCGTCAGCGCCGGATTAAGCTGCGCCGAAGCGATTGTTGCCAGTGCGAATCACTTTTGCGAAGAGTTCGCCCGCTCCAGCAGCAGCTATCTGCAAGAACGTGCGCTGGATGTGCGCGATGTCTGCTTCCAGTTACTCCAGCAAATTTACGGTGAACAACGCTTTCCAGCACCGGGCAAACTGACTCAGCCCGCCATTTGTATGGCGGATGAACTGACCCCCAGTCAGTTCCTCGAACTGGATAAAAATCACCTCAAAGGTTTGTTACTCAAAAGCGGCGGCACCACGTCACATACGGTAATTCTTGCCCGTTCGTTCAACATTCCGACACTGGTTGGCGTGGATATCGACACGCTTACTCCGTGGCAGCAGCAAACGATTTATATCGACGGCAACGCCGGGGCGATTGTGGTCGAACCGACAGACGCGGTAGCGCGTTATTATCAACAAGAAGCCCGCGTACAGGACGCCCTGCGTGAGCAGCAACGTGTCTGGCTGACCCAGCAAGCCCGCACCGCTGACGGTATCCGCATTGAAATTGCCGCTAACATCGCCCACTCCGTGGAAGCGCAGGCCGCATTCGGCAATGGTGCGGAAGGCGTTGGTTTGTTCCGCACTGAAATGCTCTATATGGATCGCACCAGCGCACCGGGCGAAAGCGAGCTGTACAACATTTTTTGTCAGGCGCTGGAGTCCGCCAACGGACGCAGCATTATTGTGCGCACTATGGACATTGGCGGTGACAAACCCGTTGATTATCTGAACATTCCCGCAGAAGCTAACCCGTTCCTCGGTTATCGCGCCGTGCGTATTTATGAAGAGTACGCCTCGCTGTTTACCACGCAGCTACGGTCGATCCTGCGCGCCTCTGCTCACGGTAGCCTGAAAATCATGATCCCGATGATCTCCTCAATGGAAGAGATCTTATGGGTGAAAGAAAAACTGGCGGAAGCTAAACAGCAACTGCGTAACGAACATATTCCGTTTGATGAGAAGATCCAGCTCGGCATTATGCTGGAAGTGCCGTCGGTGATGTTCATCATCGATCAGTGCTGCGAAGAGATTGATTTCTTTAGTATCGGTAGTAATGACCTGACGCAATATCTACTGGCAGTAGATCGCGATAACGCCAAAGTTACCCGTCACTACAACAGCCTGAATCCGGCATTCTTGCGGGCGCTCGACTACGCCGTACAGGCGGTGCATCGCCAGGGCAAATGGATTGGTCTGTGCGGTGAACTGGGAGCGAAAGGTTCCGTGCTGCCGTTGCTGGTCGGTTTAGGGCTGGATGAACTCAGCATGAGCGCACCGTCAATTCCGGCGGCGAAAGCGCGAATGGCGCAACTTGATAGCCGTGAGTGCCGCCAGTTACTCAACCAGGCAATGGCCTGCCGTACTTCGCTGGAAGTGGAACACCTGCTGGCACAATTCCGCATGACACAACAGGACGCACCGCTGGTCACCGCTGAGTGCATCACGCTGGAAAGCGACTGGCGCAGCAAAGAAGAAGTGCTCAAAGGCATGACCGATAACCTGCTGCTGGCAGGCCGCTGCCGCTATCCGCGTAAACTGGAAGCCGACTTGTGGGCGCGCGAGGCCGTTTTCTCTACCGGTCTGGGCTTTAGTTTTGCCATTCCACACAGCAAATCAGAACACATTGAGCAATCCACCATCAGCGTGGCGCGTCTGCAAGCGCCGGTGCGCTGGGGCGATGATGAAGCGCAATTCATCATTATGTTAACGCTGAACAAACACGCTGCGGGCGATCAGCATATGCGCATTTTCTCGCGCCTCGCTCGTCGCATCATGCACGAAGAATTCCGTAACGCGCTGGTTAACGCCGCCTCTGCCGACGCTATCGCCAGCCTGCTGCAACATGAACTGGAACTGTAAAAGGAAACATCATGGAACTGTATCTGGACACCGCTAACGTCGCAGAAGTCGAACGTCTGGCACGCATATTCCCGATTGCCGGGGTGACAACTAACCCGAGCATCATCGCTGCCAGCAAGGAGTCCATCTGGGAAGTGCTGCCGCGTCTGCAAAAAGCGGTTGGTGATGAGGGCATTCTGTTTGCTCAGACCATGAGCCGTGACGCGCAGGGTATGGTGGAAGAAGCGAAGCGTCTGCGCGACGCCATTCCGGGCATCGTGGTGAAAATCCCGGTAACCGCCGAAGGTCTGGCAGCAATTAAAATACTGAAAAAAGAAGGTATTACTACGCTTGGCACCGCTGTATATAGCGCCGCACAAGGGTTATTAGCCGCGTTGGCAGGCGCCAAATATGTTGCTCCGTATGTTAACCGCGTAGACGCCCAGGGCGGTGACGGTATTCGCACGGTTCAGGAGTTGCAAGCATTGCTGGAAATGCACGCGCCAGAAAGCATGGTGCTGGCTGCCAGCTTTAAAACACCGCGTCAGGCGCTGGATTGTTTGCTGGCAGGATGTGAATCCATCACCCTGCCCTTAGATGTAGCGCAACAAATGCTCAACACGCCTGCGGTAGAGTCAGCAATAGAGAAGTTCGAACACGACTGGAACGCCGCATTTGGCACTACTCATCTCTAAAGGAAATGTAATGAACACATCCCCCCCA
>NZ_AEJZ01000195.1:0-10194 GCF_000208525.1 Escherichia sp. TW14182 | reverse complement strand
GAAATCAATGCTGTCATTAACAGATTGAAATGTTAGGTTTTTGTCTGTTTTTGTGATCTGTGTTTACACGTTATTCATATATGTCCACATTCGGACTTAGGGGAAAGAATAATTGAACCATTCATCTGTAACGCCGCATAATCGTAAACGCGAAACATAATATGTTTTCTATGCATTGATAATTGATGGATCAACTTATTACGTCCCTGAGGAGGGATGACAAATGCACTCCTGGAAAAAGAAACTTGTAGTATCACAATTAGCATTGGCTTGCACTCTGGCTATCACCTCTCAGGCTAATGCAGCGACTTATGACGCTTGGACTTATTACGATAATCCAACTACTGCTCTTGACTGGAGCAATATGGATGCACCGGGTACTGTAGATGGTAACTATGTGAATTATAGTGGTTTTGTCTACTATAATAATGCCAATGGCGATTTTGACACCGTCTTTAAAGGCGATACCGTTAACGGTACTATTTCTACTTATTACTTGAATCATGATTACGCTAGCGGTTCTGTTAACCAGTTAGATATCAGCAATTCAGTAATTCATGGGGCAATCACTTCTGAACTGCCATTTGGTTATTACAGCATTACTCCTGAAGAAGTTAATGCTAAAGGTGAAGTTGTAACTCCACAGACTTATAATGGCTATACTTTCCATAACGGAACCACTACTGACCTTGATTACAATTGGTACGATGGTGACGTATTCACTCTGAACGTATCCAATTCCACCATTGATGATGACTATGAAGCTCTTTACTTCACTGACACTTATCTCGATGGCGATAAATCTAAGTCAACCAATGAAACGTTCTATACCGCTCTGGGTGTTGCAGTAAATCTTGATGTTGAAAGCAATATCAATATTACCAACAACTCCCGTGTAGCAGGTATTGCTCTGTCTGAAGGCAATACAAGCAACACGACTTATACTAACGAATATCATCAGTGGGACAACAACATTAATGTGTCTAACTCCACTGTAACTTCAGGATCAGAAACTCCGCTTGAAGAAAGTAATGGCTTCTTCGGTAAGTCTGCTGAACCAAGTGATTACGCTGGTAATGGTGGCGCAAATGACGTAGCTCTGTCGTTCTCTGACAACGCTGGCTCAAATTATTCCATGAAAAACAATGTAAACTTTGACCATTCAACCCTGTTGGGTGATGTCGAGTTCACAAGTCACTGGAATAACGATGGCGTATTCTTCTATTCAACCGGTCATGACAGCAATGGCGACGGAGTCCTTGATACCAACGGTGGTTGGGTAGATGACGCTCAGAACGTTGATGAACTTAACATTACTCTGAACAACGGTAGTAAGTGGGTTGGCTCAGCAAACATGAGTGCTGAAGTAATTGCTCCGGCAAATATGTATGATGTTGCGCCGAACAGTCTGACCCCTGGTGCCACTATCGAAGCTAACGATTGGGGCCGTATTATTGACAACAAAGTATTCCAGAGCGGCGTATTTAACGTAGCACTGAACAATGGTTCAGAATGGAATACCGTTAATAGTTCAGTAATTGATACATTAGCTGTAAATAATGGCTCTCAGGTAAATGTTACTGATTCCTCTCTGGTCTCAGATACCATTGGTTTAACCAACGGCTCCTCACTGAATATTGGTGAAGATGGTTTGGTTGCTACAGACCACCTGACTGTTGATAGCTACAGTACCGTTAATTTAACCGAATCTACTGGCTGGAATAACTATTCTAACCTGTATGCCAATACCATCACCGTAACTAACGGTGGTGTACTGGATGTGAACGTTGATCAGTTTGATACTGAAGCATTCCGTACCGATAAACTGGAGCTGACCAGCGGCAACATCGCTGACCATAACGGTAACGTGGTTTCTGGTGTATTTGATATCAACAGCAGCGATTATGTTCTGAACGCTGACCTGGTGAACGACCGTACCTGGGATACTGCTCAGGCTAACTACGGCTATGGTATTGTTGCTATGAACTCTGATGGTCACCTGACTATCAACGGTAACGGCGACGTAGACAACGGTACTGAACTGGATAACAGCTCTGTAGACAACGTTGTTGCGGCGACCGGTAACTACAAAGTTCGTATCGACAACGCAACTGGCGCTGGCGCAATCGCTGATTACAAAGATAAAGAAATTATCTACGTAAACGACGTCAACACCAACGCTACCTTCTCTGCTGCTAACAAAGCTGACTTGGGTGCATACACCTATCAGGCTGAACAGCGCGGTAACACCGTTGTTCTGCAACAGATGGAGCTGACCGACTACGCTAACATGGCGCTGAGCATCCCGTCTGCAAACACCAATATCTGGAACCTGGAACAAGACACCGTTGGTACTCGTCTGACCAACTCTCGTCATGGCCTGGCTGATAACGGCGGCGCATGGGTAAGCTACTTCGGTGGTAACTTTAACGGCGACAACGGCACCATCAACTATGATCAGGATGTTAACGGCATCATGGTCGGTGTTGATACCAAAGTTGACGGTAACAACGCTAAGTGGATCGTCGGTGCAGCAGCAGGCTTTGCTAAAGGTGACATGAACGACCGTTCTGGTCAGGTAGATCAAGACAGCCAGTCTGCCTACATCTACTCTTCTGCTCGCTTCGCGAACAACATCTTTGTTGATGGTAGCCTGAGCTACTCTCACTTCAACAACGATCTGTCTGCAACCATGAGCAACGGTACTTACGTTGACGGTAGCACCAACTCCGACGCTTGGGGCTTCGGTTTGAAAGCCGGTTACGACTTCAAACTGGGTGATGCTGGTTACGTGACTCCTTACGGCAGCGTTTCTGGTCTGTTCCAGTCTGGTGATGACTACCAGCTGAGCAACGACATGAAAGTTGACGGTCAGTCTTACGACAGCATGCGTTATGAACTGGGTGTAGATGCAGGTTATACCTTCACCTACAGCGAAGACCAGGCTCTGACTCCGTACTTCAAACTGGCTTACGTTTACGACGACTCTAACAACGATAACGATGTGAACGGCGATTCCATCGATAACGGTACTGAAGGGTCTGCGGTACGTGTTGGTCTGGGTACTCAGTTCAGCTTCACCAAAAACTTCAGTGCCTATACCGATGCTAACTACCTCGGTGGTGGTGACGTAGATCAAGACTGGTCCGCGAACGTGGGTGTTAAATATACCTGGTAATATTCTTCACTGCGAAGAAATAGGTAATTTAATCTAAATAATGCCCGTCAAGGATTTGACGGGCATTACTGCAAAGGACGCGCAAATGTTATCTGTAGTTAAACCTCTTCAGGAATTTGGTAAGCTCGATAAATGTTTGTCCAGATACGGCACTCGCTTCGAGTTTAATAATGAAAAGCAAGTTATATTTTCAAGTGACGTTAATAGCGAAGACACATTCGTTATTTTAGAAGGTGTTATCTCTCTGCGTAGAGAAGAAAATGTACTTATCGGTATTACCCAGGCTCCTTTTATTATGGGACTGGCTGATGGTTTAATGAAAAACGATATACCATACAAATTAATATCAGAAGGAAACTGTACGGGATATCATCTGCCTGCCAGACAAACCATTTCTCTGATTGAACAACATCAACTCTGGCGTGACGCTTTTTACTGGTTAGCATGGCAAAATCGAATTCTGGAATTACGTGACGTTCAGCTTATTGGACATAATTCTTACGAACAAATTCGCGCCACTTTATTATCAATGATTGACTGGAATGACGAATTACGCGCACGTATTGGTGTGATGAATTATATCCATCAACGTACACGCATATCACGTTCCGTCGTCGCAGAAGTTCTCGCGGCTTTGCGCAAAGGCGGCTATATCGAAATGAATAAAGGCAAACTGGTCGCTATCAACCGTTTGCCTTCAGAGTATTAATCAGGACGCGGGGATGACCAGCGGTTTATTCCCGCTCAGTTCGGTTATCAGATCATTGATACCATCGCTCATGTTTTTAAAGCGAGTCAACGGCGAGCGAGTGACGACCACAAAAGCACCAATATTTTTTTGCGGGATCATCGCCATATAGGTAATGAATCCGCCGCCGCCACCAGTTTTCTGAATAATTCCCGGACGCCCATCTTTCGGCGCCATATATACCCAGCCTAAACCGAGCGCATCCGCTCTGCCAGGTACATCCATGCCGATCACTTTCGTAAACTGCGCGCGTTGATAAATCAGCGTCTGCATACGATCCGCCTGGTTACTGCGCTGATAAAAATCAGACGACAAATACTGCTGCATCCAGCGCATCATATCGCCAGGCGTGGAATAGACGCCGCCGCTACCGATTGCCGCCAGCGTGTTATTGCACGGACTGGCACCGCGCTCGGCAACCATTAAACGTCGGCACTGATCTGGCGATGGCGTGTAGGTGGTGTCTTTCATCCCCAACGGACGAGTGATCTGCTCTTCAAACAACTGTGTATAAGGCTTTCCGGACGCATTCGCCAGCGCATCCGCCAGCAGATCAAACGCAAGGTTAGAGTATGCAGCCTGACTGCCGGGCGCGGCTTTCAGCTTCGCCGTAGAAAGGTATTTCCAGCGTTGTTCGCGTGTCGGCCAGACAAACACCGGACGATTTGCTGCACCGCCAGGCTGTTCACGCGGCAGGGCGCTGGTATGGGTTGCCAGATTCACCAGCGTAATGGGCTTTCCATTGTAGGTCGGCACGCGTGTGCCTGGTGGAGCATATTTACTTAACGGGTCGTTTAACTTCACCGTGCCTTGATCGAGCAGCTTAACCAGCATTTCACTGGTCATCAGTTTAGTGAGGGACGCAATTCGGACTACAGAGTCTAATTGTGGGCGAACGTTATTACCGGGACGCGTTTCCCCATAACTGCGAAAGACGCGCTGATTACCGTCAATAACGACCAGTGCCATCCCCGTGGCACCGCTGCCGTAAAAAATATGATCGGCATAGCGATCGACAATATCAGAGGCGAACTCCGGTTCGGTGATCGGCTGCGCCGCATGGACTGAGGTCAATGACGCCGCACACAGCACGGCAGAAAAAAGCAGACTACGTTTCAACGGTGGTGTCCATAAATTAAATGAAGGTAACTGAGCGTATTTATACTACTCATAGATGGATTGCAAAGGGCGAATTAGTGCAATAATAGTGTTAAAAACGTAACGGCGCGTAAACACGATCTTTTTCCTGTTCACCAATGCCTGCATTTGTGATCCTGCGCGTGTGAATCTGCTAATGTAAACAATCCTTTGTTTGTGAAATCCGTCGAAACAATTCTTACGGTCAGCATGACGAACTAAGTACCTTGCCGTTGGTCACAATGGGCGGTTTCATTTAGCTGGCTCCTCGGAGCAATCATGCGGTTAATGCACAGCAGTTGTTAAAACGATAAGAAGTTAGCAGGAGAGCATATGTTTAAGTCTTTTTTCCCAAAGCCGGGAGCCTTTTTTCTCTCGGCCTTTATTTGGGCACTGATTGCCGTGATCTTCTGGCAAGCCGGTGGTGGTGATTGGGTGGCGCGTATCACCGGAGCTACTGGGCAGATCCCGATTAGCGCCGCACGTTTCTGGTCGTTAGACTTCCTGGTTTTTTACGCTTACTACATTGTTTGTGTAGGGCTTTTTGCGCTGTTCTGGTTTATCTACAGTCCGCATCGTTGGCAATACTGGTCAATACTCGGCACTGCGCTGATTATCTTCGTTACCTGGTTTCTGGTGGAAGTTGGGGTTGCCGTCAACGCCTGGTATGCACCGTTCTATGATCTGATTCAAACCGCGCTAAGTTCGCCGCATAAAGTCACCATCGAACAATTTTATCGCGAAGTGGGCGTCTTTCTGGGAATCGCGCTGATTGCTGTGGTGATCAGTGTGCTGAACAACTTCTTTGTCAGCCATTACGTGTTTCGCTGGCGTACGGCGATGAACGAATATTACATGGCGAACTGGCAACAACTGCGTCATATCGAAGGTGCCGCCCAGCGTGTGCAGGAAGACACCATGCGTTTTGCCTCAACGCTGGAGAATATGGGTGTCAGTTTTATTAACGCTATCATGACGTTAATCGCTTTCTTACCGGTACTGGTGACGCTCTCCGCACATGTACCGGAATTGCCGATTATCGGGCATATACCATATGGACTGGTGATTGCAGCCATCGTATGGTCGTTGATGGGAACCGGATTGCTGGCGGTTGTGGGTATCAAACTGCCGGGGCTGGAATTTAAAAACCAACGCGTAGAAGCGGCTTATCGTAAAGAGTTGGTCTACGGTGAAGATGATGCATCGCGCGCGACGCCGCCAACGGTACGTGAGTTGTTCAGCGCCGTGCGGAAAAACTATTTCCGCCTCTATTTTCACTATATGTATTTCAACATCGCCCGTATCCTCTATTTGCAAGTCGATAACGTTTTCGGTTTGTTCCTGCTGTTTCCGTCGATTGTTGCCGGTACGATTACGCTCGGACTGATGACGCAAATTACCAACGTTTTCGGTCAGGTTCGTGGTGCTTTCCAGTATCTGATTAACTCGTGGACTACGCTGGTTGAGCTGATGTCTATCTACAAACGTCTGCGTAGCTTTGAACATGAGCTGGATAGTGACAAAATTCAGGAAGTAACCCATACGTTGAGTTAAAAAGGAGAGGTAATGTCGCAGGTCACTCGTCTTTCTTCGCTTTCATTATTGGTGGTTCTGGTTTTAGCGGGGTGTAGTAGTCAGGCTCCGCAACCGTTGAAAAAGGGTGAAAAAGCGATAGATGTGGCGAGCGTGGTGCGGCAGAAGTTACCCGCCAGCGTGAAAGACCGCGATGCCTGGGCGAAAGATCTTGCCACCACTTTTGAAAGTCAGGGGCTGGCACCGACGCTGGAAAACGTCTGCTCGGTGCTGGCAGTGGCGCAGCAGGAGTCAAATTATCAGGCAGATCCGGCTGTTCCGGGCTTAAGCAAAATTGCCTGGCAAGAGATTGACCGTCGCGCCGAACGGATGCATATCCCCGCGTTTTTGGTTCATACCGCGCTAAAAATTAAATCGCCAAACGGCAAAAGTTACAGCGAACGATTAGATTCTGTGCGTACAGAAAAGCAGTTAAGCGCGATTTTTGATGATCTGATCAGCATGGTGCCGATGGGGCAGACGCTGTTTGGTTCGCTCAACCCGGTACGCACCGGTGGGCCGATGCAGGTCAGCATTGCTTTTGCCGAACAGCATACCAAAGGTTATCCGTGGAAAATGGACGGAACGGTACGTCAGGAAGTCTTCAGTCGTCGCGGTGGCTTGTGGTTCGGTACTTACCATTTACTGAATTATCCAGCGAGTTACAGTGCGCCAATCTTCCGTTTTGCCGATTTTAACGCTGGCTGGTATGCCAGCCGGAATGCCGCGTTTCAGAACGCGGTCAGTAAAGCCAGCGGCGTGAAGCTGGCGCTGGATGGTGATTTAATTCGCTATGACAGCAAAGAGCCTGGGAAAACAGAATTGGCAACGCGCAAACTGGCGGGCAAACTGGGAATGAGCGACAGTGAAATCCGCCGACAGTTAGAGAAAGGGGATAGCTTCTCTTTTGAAGAGACGGCACTGTACAAGAAAGTTTATCAGCTTGCAGAAGCGAAAACGGGGAAATCTCTGCCACGAGAGATGTTGCCTGGGATTCAGTTGGAAAGCCCGAAAATCACCCGTAATCTTACCACCGCATGGTTTGCGAAGCGCGTTGATGAACGACGTGCGCGTTGTATGAAACAGTGATCAATCGAGAACACCAGGCCAGATAAGGCGTTTTAGGCCGCATCTGGCAAAGTAAATCTTACTGGCGGCGATGTCGCCAGTGCAGCCATAGCGCCACCACTGCAAAAATGAAGCAGCCAACTAAAAACGGGATCAGCCCGAAAATAGTGCCGACTCCCAGACCAATTTCCACCCGTGGACGGCCTGTCTCTTGCACCTGCATCAAACGCTCATAAACGCCGGGCGCATGTACCAGGAGATTAAGCAATTGCGCCCCAGCCCAAAAGCAAAACAGTACAAACAGCGCATAGGCAATGTTGCCTGGCGTTGAAGAGGCGTTGCGATATTTTCCGCTAAACAGCGATTTTGACAGGGTGAAATCAGCCATAAAAACCTCCGGAAGTCATCTGCTTCTCTTCTGGTGTGATACCAGCGGCTTATGGCAAGTCTGACAGGTCATTTAGATTGTCAATATCAGAATCATGGTAAATTGATGGTGGGCATATTCCCGAAGCGTGAATATTCGCCATGAGTCACAAAACGGTAACTTTAAGTTAAATTTTTTAACGATACGGGAAATGCTGTCTACACCACAGACGTATGTTATCGATTATGCGAGGATGTTATTTTTCGTTAACGGAGCCGCCATGAATCTGCCTGTAAAAATCCGCCGTGACTGGCACTATTATGCGTTCGCTATTGGCCTGATTTTCATTCTTAACGGTGTGGTGGGGTTGCTGGGATTTGAAGCAAAAGGCTGGCAAACCTATGCAGTCGGTCTGCTGACGTGGGTGATCAGTTTCTGGCTGGCGGGAATGATTATTCGTCGTCGCGAAAAGGATACTGAAAACGCCCAATAACAGAGGATTGGGCGTTCTGGAGTGCTGACAAAGTGCTCGTTGTTTTGCCGGATATGGCTTGAACGTCTTACCCTGCCTACAAAATAGTGCAAAATCAATACATTGCAATTATCTGGTAGGCCTGGTAAGCGAAGCGTATCAGGCAATCTTACCTTTGCTATCAGTCTTAAACGCCCAGTAAAAATATTACCGGGCGATTGAAAATTACATAGTGGTTTTCAATGCGTTATCCGCAGCATGACGTTCCAGTGCCAGCTCAATCAAACGCGTGATCAGGTCGGTGTAACTCAGGCCGCTGGCTTGCCACAATTTCGGATACATGCTGATATTAGTGAAGCCTGGCAGCGTGTTGATCTCGTTGATCACCACTTCGTTTTCCGGCGTTAAAAAGACGTCTACACGCGCCATGCCAGCACATCCCAACGTCTGGTAAGCCTTAACCGCAATCGCCCGGATCTTATCGTTGATTTCTGGCGCAATGGTCGCCGGAACCACCACTTTTGCACCATCTTCATCAATGTATTTGGTGTCGTAGGCGTAGAAATCACTGGTCAGTACGATCTCGCCACAGGTGCTGGCCTGCGGATTGTCATTGCCCAGAACCGCGCATTCGATCTCACGCCCTTTGATCCCTTGCTCAACGATCACTTTGTGATCGAACTCGAACGCCAGATCGACGGCAATTGTATACTGTTCTTCGCTGGTTACTTTGCTGACGCCTACGGAGGAACCCTGGTTAGCCGGTTTTACAAACAGCGGTAAACCCAGTTTAGACTTCACTTCGGCAAAACTGATGTTGTGGCGATTGGCGCGCGTCAGGGTAATAAATGGCGCAATGTTCAGCCCGGCATCACGCAGCAGACGTTTGGTGACATCTTTGTCCATACATGCAGCAGAAGCCAGAACATCGGAACCAACAAATGGTAAATTGGCGACGCGTAACATCCCCTGCAGGGAGCCATCTTCACCCAGCGTACCGTGGACAATCGGGAAAATGACATCCACCGTTGGTAATGGTTGACCATTCTGTGCATCAATAAGCTGGTGTTCATGTTTACCCGGCACCTGCGCAAGGCTGGTCGCCGAAGGACGCAACGCAATATGGGCAGGATCGTCTGCGTTTAGCAGATAATTGCTGGCATCGCTGACGTGCCATTGCCCTTGTTTATCAATGCCCAGCAGCACAACGTCGAAGCGACTTTTATCAATGGCATCAACAATGTTTTTTGCCGATTGCAAAGACACTTCATGTTCCGCTGATTTTCCACCAAAAACGATACCTACCCGCAGTTTTTCCATCTTAAAAACCTATCCCGTCGAACATAAAGCACATACATTACCACGACAAAACGGTTGATTCGCGGCCTTCTGACAGAATGTTGCAATCTTCTGGTCACAAAGCGCCCAGCGTACTGACTGAGAAATATCAATGGCTAAATTATGTGCGTTAGATCACAAAAATGATGAACGGGAAGCTAATTTATCTCTGGTATTAACCATGGTTCAATCAGTGAATAGCTTAATAATAAGTTAACGAAGTAAATATATTTCATAACTTTTTATTATATTAATGCTTTATAATTGAATAGCTGTTTTATTTATAAGGGAATTATTTAAATAAGAGAAACGTT
>NZ_AEJZ01000196.1:0-6657 GCF_000208525.1 Escherichia sp. TW14182 | reverse complement strand
GCTCCCTTTGGCCGCTCGGGAACCCCACCACGGGGCAATACTTTTTACTGGCCTGCTCCCTCATTGGGAAGCGGGGCGCATCATACCAAATGACACGCTGCTGTAAAGCGTTACGTTGAGAAAAATGAACTGGTTGCGTAATTTTCATCCGTAACGGATTAAAGGCAACCAGTTCTTTTTGCTGGCGATTAAAGAATAATCGTCCGGTTACCGTAAACAAACACACGTTGCGCCAAAACCTGGTAAAGGGCGCGGCTTAATACGGTTTTCTCGACGTCACGACCTGCCCGCATCATATCTTCGGCTGTATAAGTGTGATCCACATGAATAACGTCCTGCATAATGATTGGACCTTCATCCAGATTGTCATTTACATAGTGTGCCGTTGCGCCAATTATCTTCACGCCGCGTTCATAGGCCTGATGATACGGACGTGCCCCAATAAACGCTGGCAGGAATGAGTGGTGAATATTGATAATTTTATTCGGGAAGCGCGCCACAAATTCCGGCGTTAATACGCGCATATACTTCGCCAGCACAACGTAATCAGGCTGATAAGCATCAATGGCATCCGCCATCTTTTGATCGTGCTCGTTGCGACTTAATCCTTCATGGCTGACCAGTTCAAATGGAATATCAAAACGTTCAACCAGCGAACGCAAGGTATCGTGGTTGCCGATGACTGCCGCGATTTCCACATCCAGTCCACCGTAATTGGCTTTCATCAGCAGATCGCCAAGGCAATGCGCTTCTTTAGTGACCAGAATGACTATCCGGCGACGACCGGCGGGATTTAGTTCGCGCACAGAGCCTTCCGGCAATGCGCTATCGAGATCCGCCAGCAGGGTCGAATCATTAAAAATGCCTTCCAGTTCCGTGCGCATAAAAAAGCGTCCGGTACGATGATCAACAAATTCATTGTTCTGCACGATATTTAACTCGTGCTTGTAGCAAATATTCGTAATGCGCGCGATCAGACCTTTTTGATCCGGACAAATAGTACGCAGAACTTTTCGTTGGAGTGAGTGCATTGCTGGAAAAACCTTGTTGAGAGTGTTTGCTAAACCGTACCGTCAACCATTATTGGCCGCAGCACTTTTTAAATTTTTTACCTGAACCACAAGGGCAGGGATCGTTGCGGCCAAACTGTGGACGTGTACCGTCAATATAGTACCACTGACCGTTTTCTTTCAAAAATCGCGAACGTTCAATTATCGCTCCTGTTTTACCCTGTTCGGCAAATCGAGCAACGAAGCTAACATAACCTACGTTATCTCCTTCGTGATATGAACGCTCAAATACGGTCAGCCCTAACCATTCGGTATGCGCAAATCCGGCAATCAATTCGGCACGTAACGCCGCTGCGCCACAGGACGGATGCCAGGTCTTAATTAAATAATCTGCGTCCTGCATCACAAAAGCGCAGTAACGCGAACGCATGAGATGTTCTGGATCAGGTGCGACCTTTTCACCAGACACATAACGGTGGCAACATAGGCTATACTCGACAGCACTACCACAGGGACAAAGCTCAGACACAAATAATCTCCCTGGAAACAATAACGGCGTATTAATCGCCTGCGTAGCACTATGTTAACCGAGCAGTAGCGATGTGGCTACGGCTGCATTCCAGGGGAAGCCTTCAGGAACAATGAGAAAGATAAAAATAGGGCTGGCGCTAGGATCTGGCGCGGCGCGAGGATGGTCGCATATTGGCGTCATTAACGCGCTTAAAAAAATGGGCATTGAAATAGATATCGTCGCTGGATGTTCAATCGGTTCGCTGGTGGGCGCTGCTTTTGCATGCGATCGCCTGACCGCGCTTGAACAGTGGGTTACCTCTTTTAGCTATTGGGATGTTTTACGGCTGATGGATCTTTCCTGGCAGCGGGGTGGATTGTTGCGTGGTGAGCGTGTGTTCAACCAGTACCGCGAAATAATGCCGGAAACAGAGATCGAAAATTGTTCACGCCGTTTCGCTGCGGTTGCCACTAATTTAAGCACGGGGCGAGAACTCTGGTTTACCGAAGGCGACCTCCATCTTGCTATTCGTGCATCATGCAGCATCCCCGGCCTGATGGCGCCGGTCGCTCATAACGGCTATTGGCTGGTTGATGGCGCAGTTGTTAATCCGATTCCTATTTCCCTCACGCGTGCGATGGGCGCTGATATTGTGATTGCGGTCGATCTGCAGCACGATGCTCATTTAATGCAACAAGATCTCCTTTCATTTAATGTCAGTGAAGATAATGGCGAGAACGACGATCCTCTCCCGTGGCATGCGCGTCTGAAAGAACGATTAAGTAGTATAACGGCACGTCGGGCAGTGACTGCGCCAACTGCAACAGAGATTATGACCACGTCTATCCAGGTGCTGGAAAACCGTCTTAAACGAAACCGTATGGCTGGGGATCCGCCTGATATTCTGATTCAACCTTTATGCCCGCAGATATCCACTCTGGATTTTCATCGTGCAAATGCTGCCATTGCGGCAGGACAATTAGCGGTAGAGAAGAAAATGGATGAACTTTTACCGCTGGTTCGAACCAACGTTTTGACCTGATTTTTTATCTACACTTAAGTTAATTCTGACAGGCACTGATGGCAATAGCATGTCACTATTGAATAAAGCCAGTCAGGGGAGAGAACATGACGCAGCCATTGGTCGGAAAACAGATTCTCATAGTTGAAGATGAGCCAGTCTTTCGCTCGCTTCTGGATTCATGGTTTTCCTCATTGGGAGCAACAACAGTACTGGCGGCTGATGGGGTGGATGCCCTTGAGCTACTGGGCGGTTTTACACCCGATCTGATGATATGTGATATTGCAATGCCAAGAATGAACGGCTTAAAACTGCTGGAACATATACGCAACCGGGGAGACCAAACCCCGGTTCTGGTGATTTCTGCTACGGAAAATATGGCAGATATTGCGAAAGCATTACGGCTGGGTGTGGAAGATGTTTTGCTGAAACCAGTTAAAGATCTTAATCGCTTGCGTGAGATGGTTTTTGCTTGCCTGTATCCCAGCATGTTTAACTCCAGGGTTGAGGAAGAAGAAAGGCTTTTTCGCGACTGGGATGCAATGGTCGATAATCCGACAGCCGCCGCGAAATTATTGCAAGAATTACAACCACCGGTTCAGCAGGAGATTTCCCATTGTCGGGTTAATTATCGCCAACTCGTTGCTGTTGATAAACCTGGTCTGGTACTTGATATTGCTGCACTTTCGGAAAACGATCTGGCTTTTTATTGCCTTGATGTAACCCGTGCTGGACATAATGGCGTCCTTGCAGCCTTGTTATTACGTGCGTTGTTTAATGGCTTATTACAGGAACAGCTTGCGCACCAGAATCAACCTTTGCCTGAGTTAGGCGCGTTATTGAAGCAGGTAAACCATTTACTACGCCAGGCCAATCTGCCCGGTCAATTTCCTCTATTAGTCGGCTATTATCATCGTGAATTAAAAAATCTCATTCTGGTATCCGCAGGCTTGAATGCGACGTTGAATGCGGGTGAACACCAGATTCAAATCAGTAATGGCGTTCCGTTAGGAACATTAGGCAACACTTATTTGAATCAATTGAGTCAGAGATGTGATGCCTGGCAATGCCAAATTTGGGGCGCTGGTGGAAGGCTACGTTTGATGCTGTCTGCGAATTGAGCAAACGATAATTTGGGATAAAATTGCATTACCTGCTAATGTCTGCTGGTGGTACTATCGTCGCCATTCGTATAAGTAATTGTCTTAATTATGTTAACTCGCTTCCTTTTCGGAACCAGGCGTCGCCAGGGTACTGATATACTGGGATGTGATACAGAAATATGAACACGTTCAATACACGAACAGTCCAGGAGAATTTAAATGGCTGCCATTAACACGAAAGTCAAAAAAGCCGTTATCCCCGTAGCGGGATTAGGAACCAGGATGTTGCCGGCGACGAAAGCTATCCCGAAAGAGATGCTACCGCTTGTCGATAAGCCATTAATTCAATACGTCGTGAATGAATGTATTGCGGCGGGTATTACTGAAATTGTGCTGGTGACTCACTCATCGAAAAACTCTATTGAAAACCACTTTGATACCAGTTTTGAACTGGAAGCAATGCTGGAAAAACGTGTAAAACGTCAGCTGCTTGATGAAGTGCAGTCTATTTGCCCGCCGCACGTGACTATTATGCAAGTTCGTCAGGGGCTGGCGAAAGGTTTAGGGCACGCAGTATTGTGTGCTCACCCGGTAGTTGGTGATGAACCTGTGGCTGTTATTTTGCCTGACGTTATTCTGGATGAATATGAATCCGATTTGTCGCAGGATAACCTCGCAGAGATGATCCGCCGCTTTGATGAAACTGGCCATAGTCAGATCATGGTTGAGCCTGTTGCTGATGTGACTGCATACGGTGTTGTGGATTGCAAAGGTGTGGATTTAGCGCCTGGTGAAAGTGTACCGATGGTCGGTGTAGTAGAAAAACCGAAAGCAGATGTTGCACCGTCTAATCTCGCTATTGTTGGTCGTTACGTACTTAGCGCCGATATTTGGCCGCTGCTGGCAAAAACTCCTCCGGGAGCAGGCGATGAAATTCAACTTACCGATGCTATTGATATGCTGATCGAAAAAGAAACGGTTGAAGCCTATCACATGAAAGGGAAGAGCCATGACTGCGGTAATAAATTAGGTTACATGCAGGCTTTCGTTGAATACGGTATTCGTCACAACTCGCTGGGTGCTGAATTTAAAGCCTGGCTTGAAGAAGAGATGGGCATTAAGAAGTAACACCAATAGCGGTGTTTTCTACGAAACGGCATTGAGTTATCAATGCCGTTTTTTTATAGCTTATTCTTATTGGATAGTCTTAAAACGGACAATAAAAAATCCCGCCAATGGCGGGATTTTAAGCGAGCGTAATCTAAAAAAGATTATTACTTGATCAGGAAATCGTCGAGGGATTTACCTTGCTCATCCATTGCTTTTTTGATTACAGCCGGAGTACGACCCTGACCAGTCCAGGTTTTGGTTTCGCCGTTCTCGTCAACGTAGCTATATTTAGCTGGACGCTGTGCGCGTTTAGCTTTGGTGCCAGATTTAACAGCAGCCATGCTATTCAGCAGTTCGTTCGGGTCGATACCGTCAGCGATCAGCATTTCACGATATTGTTGCAGTTTACGAGTGCGTTCTTCAACTTCAGCAGCAGCCGCACTTTCTTCTTCGCGACGCTCGTTAACAACTACTTCTAATTTTTCCAGCATTTCTTCCAGCGTTTCAAGTGTACATTCTCTTGCTTGCGCACGAAGAGTACGGATGTTGTTCAGAATTTTAAGTGCTTCGCTCATTGTAGTAATCTCAAACTTATATTGGGGTGGTTTGTTGAGGTAATAATAGAGCCTTAAATTCAGTTGTGCAATAGCCAGGAATGTAAGGAATTCAAAATTGTTCTTTATTTTGTGCCACCAATAAATATCTTTTCATAAAATTAGCCAGAAAAGATGCGGCATATAGCCCTATTTGTACCGATGATTTCGCATCATCTAAGGTTAAAACTTCCTGATTCATGTCACATTTTATGTAGGGATTAACACGCGCTGACGTCTTTTACTCTTCGGTATTAGTCATGTTTACAAAAAATCCGCTATTAAGAGAATGATGAAAAGAAGAACAGTCGCAATAAGTGCAGGGACTTCGTATTGCCGTATCCTGGAGGTCAACAGAGGGTTATTACTTGTGCAACAAGTTAAAGATTGTGAATAGTTACCAGGAGTCATTTACGCGGTTATAACAAGCAATACAGACACAATGATAGCTCTGAAGGATTATGTCATCCTTCTTAAGGAATGATGTATATACGCTCTTCTGCGTGTACTGTTGCGCTGTAAAACTGGCGAATTATGATAAACTTCAGCCAACTTTATTTCATATCATTGAGGGCCTGTGGCTGATGGCACAGCTATATTTCTACTATTCCGCAATGAACGCGGGTAAGTCTACGGCATTGCTGCAATCTTCATACAATTACCAGGAACGCGGTATGCGGACTGTCGTATATACGGCGGAAATTGACGATCGTTTCGGGGCAGGGAAAGTCAGCTCGCGTATAGGTTTGTCATCTCCGGCAAAATTATTTAACCAAAATTCATCATTATTTGATGAGATTCGTGCGGAACATGAACAACAGGCAATTCATTGTGTACTGGTTGATGAATGCCAGTTTTTAACCAGACAACAAGTATATGAATTATCGGAGGTTGTCGATCAACTCGATATACCCGTACTTTGTTATGGCTTACGTACAGATTTTCGCGGTGAATTATTTACCGGCAGTCAATACTTACTGGCATGGTCAGACAAACTGGTCGAATTAAAAACTATTTGCTTTTGTGGTCGTAAAGCAAGCATGGTGCTACGTCTTGATCAAGCGGGTAGGCCTTATAACGAAGGCGAACAGGTGGTTATTGGTGGTAATGAGCGTTACGTCTCGGTTTGCCGTAAACACTATAAAGAAGCGTTAGAAGTCGGTTCTTTGACGGCTATTCAAGAAAGACATCAACACGATTAATAAGATTTTCTTTACTGACAGGATGAATCGAGGCCTTTATCCTGTCAGTTCGTTTTACTAACTTCTTCCGAACCATAATTCTTTATATGAACACATCCCGTTTGCAA
>NZ_AEJZ01000197.1:0-10914 GCF_000208525.1 Escherichia sp. TW14182 | reverse complement strand
GTTGTTGATCGACTGCGATATGCGCAAAGGCTATACCCACGAGCTGTTGGGCACCAATAACGTCAATGGCCTGTCAGAGATTTTGCTTGGTCAGGGCGATATTACTACCGCTGCTAAACCCACTTCGATTCCCAAATTTGACCTGATCCCGCGCGGTCAGGTGCCGCCAAATCCTTCTGAACTATTGATGAGCGAACGCTTTGCCGAACTGGTGAGCTGGGCGAGTAAAAACTACGACCTGGTGTTGATTGATACGCCGCCGATTCTGGCGGTAACCGATGCAGCGATTGTTGGTCGTCACGCCGGAACCACGTTGATGGTAGCGCGTTATGCAGTCAACACCTTAAAAGAAGTGGAAACCAGCCTGAGCCGCTTTGAGCAAAACGGTATTCCGGTGAAAGGGGTGATTCTGAACTCCATCTTCCGCCGCGCCAGCGCGTATCAGGATTATGGCTATTACGAATACGAATATAAGTCGGATGTGAAATAACGACACCTGCATTCGCACCGCCCCGTAGGCCGGATAAGGCGTTCACGCCGCATCCGGCAAGCAAACCAGCTCATAAGCCGGGAGAACAACAAATGAAAGACAATCCGCTGATCTCAATCTATATGCCGACCTGGAACCGCCAACAACTGGCGATTCGGGCGATAAAATCGGTCCTGCGCCAGGACTACAGTAACTGGGAGATGATCATCGTGGATGATTGCTCCACCTCCTGGGAACAACTTCAGCAGTACGTCACCGCCCTCAACGATCCGCGTATTACCTACATTCACAACGACATTAACAGCGGGGCGTGCGCGGTACGTAACCAGGCTATTATGCTGGCGCAAGGGGAATACATTACCGGGATCGATGACGATGATGAATGGACGCCCAACCGCCTGAGCGTCTTCCTCGCCCATAAACAGCAACTGGTCACTCACGCCTTTTTGTACGCCAACGACTACGTTTGCCAGGGCGAAGTCTATTCCCAACCAGCAAGTTTGCCACTGTATCCCAAATCGCCGTATTCACGCCGCCTGTTCTATAAACGCAATATCATTGGCAATCAGGTCTTTACCTGGGCGTGGCGTTTCAAAGAGTGTTTGTTCGATACCGAACTGAAAGCGGCACAGGATTACGACATCTTCCTGCGGATGGTGGTGGAGTATGGCGAACCGTGGAAAGTGGAAGAAGCGACGCAGATCCTGCATATCAATCACGGTGAAATGCAGATCACCTCGTCACCGAAAAAATTCTCCGGATACTTCCACTTTTACCGCAAGCACAAAGACAAATTTGACCGCGCCAGCAAAAAATATCAGCTGTTTACCCTCTACCAGATCCGCAATAAACGTATGACCTGGCGCACCTTGTTGACGCTGCTGTCGGTGCGTAACGGCAAACGTCTGGCTGATGGAATACGGGGGCGTTAAGGATGCTGGAAGATCTGCGCGCTAACAGCTGGAGTTTACGCCCGTGTTGCATGGTTCTTGCCTATCGTGTCGCCCATTTTTGCTCGGTGTGGCGCAAAAAGAACGCCCTCAATAATCTGTGGGCGGCTCCGCTGCTGGTGCTGTATCGCATTATCACTGAATGCTTTTTCGGCTATGAAATCCAGGCCGCCGCAACCATTGGCCGTCGTTTTACTATCCATCACGGTTACGCCGTAGTGATCAATAAAAACGTGGTGGCGGGGGATGATTTCACCATTCGCCACGGCGTCACTATCGGCAATCGTGGCGCCGATAACATGGCATGTCCACACATTGGCAATGGCGTCGAACTCGGTGCCAACGTCATTATTCTGGGTGATATCACGCTTGGTAACAACGTCACCGTGGGCGCGGGCAGCGTGGTGCTCGACTCTGTCCCGGACAACGCGCTGGTGGTGGGAGAAAAAGCGCGAGTGAAGGTAATTAAATGAATATTCTGCAATTTAATGTGCGACTGGCGGAAGGCGGGGCGGCAGGTGTGGCGTTAGATCTCCACCAGCGTGCGCTGCAACAGGGGCTGGCGTCACATTTTGTCTACGGCTACGGCAAAGGCGGCAAAGAGAGCGTCAGCCATCAGAACTATCCGCAGGTCATCAAACATACGCCTCGGATGACCGCGATGGCGAACATCGCGCTGTTTCGTCTGTTTAATCGCGATCTGTTTGGCAATTTCAATGAGTTGTATCGTTCCATAACCCGCACTTCGGGGCCGGTAGTCCTGCATTTTCATGTGTTGCACAGCTATTGGTTGAATCTTAACTGCGTGGTGCGCTTTTGCGAAAAAGTGAAAAACCACAAACCAGACATCACTCTGGTCTGGACGCTGCATGATCACTGGAGCGTTACCGGGCGCTGCGCCTTTACCGACGGTTGCGAAGGCTGGAAAACGGGCTGCCAGAAATGCCCGACCTTAAATAACTATCCACCGGTGAAGATTGATCGCGCGCACCAGCTGGTGGCGGGTAAACGCCAGTTGTTCCGCGAGATGCTGGCGCTGGGCTGTCAGTTTATTTCCCCCAGCCAGCATGTGGCTGACGCTTTCAATAGCCTGTACGGTCCAGGGCGTTGCCGGATTATCAATAACGGTATTGATATGGCAACCGAAGCGATTCTGGCGGATTTGCCTCCGGTGCGCGAAACCCAGGGCAAGCCGAAAATCGCGGTGGTGGCGCATGACCTGCGTTACGACGGCAAAACTAACCAGCAACTGGTGCGCGAGATGATGGCGCTGGGAGACAAAATCGAACTGCATACCTTCGGTAAGTTCTCGCCGTTCACCGCTGGTAATGTGGTCAATCACGGCTTTGAAACCGACAAACGTAAGCTGATGAGTGCGCTCAATCAAATGGACGCGCTGGTCTTCAGTTCTGGTGTCGATAACTACCCGCTGATTTTGTGTGAGGCGCTATCGATTGGTGTGCCGGTGATTGCTACCCATAGCGACGCAGCGCGGGAAGTACTGCAAAAATCCGGCGGTACAACCGTCAGCGAAGAAGACGTGCTGCAACTGGTGCAGTTAAGCAAACCGGAAATCGCGCAGGCGATATTTGGTACTACGTTGGCTGAGTTCAGCCAACGCAGCCGCGCCGCCTACAGTGGACAACAGATGCTGGAGGAGTATGTCAACGTCTATCAGAATCTGTAGCTACCTGTTGCTGCCGCTGATTTACCTGCTGGTTAACGTCAAAATTGCCCAACTTGGCGAAAGTTTTCCCATCACCATCGTCACTTTTTTACCTGTCTTGCTGCTGCTGTTTTTAGAGCGCATCAGCGTTAAAAAATTGATGATTGCCTTAGGAATCGGCGCGGGGCTCACGGCGTTTAACTATTTGTTTGGTCAGTCTTTGGATGCCAGTAAATACGTCACTTCAACCATGCTGTTTGTCTATATCGTGATCATTATTGGCATGGTGTGGAGCATTCGCTTTAAAACGATCTCGCCACACAACCATCGCAAGATATTACGTTTCTTTTATCTGGTGGTTGGGCTGGTGGTGGCGCTGGCGGCGGTGGAGATGGCGCAAATTATTCTCACCGGCGGCAGCAGTATTATGGAGTCGATTTCGAAATATCTGATTTACAGCAACAGCTATGTACTGAATTTCATTAAATTCGGCGGTAAGCGAACTACGGCACTTTATTTCGAACCAGCATTTTTCGCTCTGGCGTTAATCTCAATTTGGCTCAGTATCAAACAGTTTGGTATCAAAACGCCTAAAACTGATGCTATGATTCTCGCAGGAATAATATTATCCGGATCGTTTTCAGGTGTTATGACCTTTATCCTGTTTTATTTGCTGGAGTGGGCATTTCAGTATCTGAATAAAGAAGCGATTAAGAAAAAGTTACCGTTAGCATTGATTTCTCTGGCTGTATTCCTGATTGGTGTGGTAATCGCGTTTCCTTATATTTCCACCCGTCTGGGAGATTTAGGCACAGAAGGGTCGTCATCGTATTATCGTATTGTCGGTCCGCTGGTGATGGTCGGTTATTCTTTGACCCATATTGACGGTGTAGTCAGATTTGGCTCACTTTATGAATATGTCGCATCATTCGGAATATTTAACGGTGCGGATGTCGGAAAAACCATAGACAATGGTTTGTATCTGCTGATTATTTATTTTTCCTGGTTCGCGGTGTTTTTATCTCTGTGGTACATGGGGAAAGTGATAAAAATGATGCTCAACGCTTTTGGCGATAATCGTAATTTTCGCGTGCAGCTTTATCTTTTTACGCCGGTATCGCTGTTTTTTACCGGTTCGATATTTAGCCCGGAATATGCTTTTTTAATCGTCTGTCCGTTTATTTTGCGAAAAGCGTTAAATATTACGAGGTAAGAATAAGAACATGTTGCTTAGCATAATCACTGTCGCGTTTCGTAACCTCGAAGGGATAGTCAAAACACATGCCTCGCTAGCGCATCTGGCGCAGGCTGACGATATCAGCTTCGAATGGATTGTTGTCGATGGCGGTTCCAACGACGGCACCCGTGAGTATCTGGAAAACCTCAATGGTATCTATAACCTACGCTTTGTCAGCGAGCCAGATAACGGTATCTACGACGCCATGAACAAGGGCATTGCGATGGCACAAGGCAAGTTCGCGTTGTTTCTCAACTCGGGCGATATTTTTCATCAGGATACCGCAATTTTTGTCCGTAAGTTAAAAATGCAAAAAGATAACGTGATGATCACCGGCGATGCGCTGCTGGATTTTGGCGACGGGCATAAAATTAAACGTAGCGCCAAACCGGGCTGGTATATTTATCACAGCCTGCCCGCCAGTCATCAGGCGATATTTTTCCCGGTATCCGGTTTGAAAAAATGGCGTTATGACCTGGAATATAAAGTTTCTTCCGATTACGCCCTGGCAGCCAAAATGTATAAAGCCGGTTATGCATTTAAAAAACTCAATGGTCTGGTGTCTGAATTTTCTATGGGTGGGGTATCTACCACTAATAATATGGAATTGTGTGCAGACGCGAAAAAAGTCCAACGGCAAATATTACATGTACCTGGCTTCTGGGCAGAATTATCCTGGCATTTACGCCAACGTACTACCTCAAAGACGAAAGCCTTATATAACAAAAGCTGAATATAAGGGAAAACGATGCAAGATTTAAGTGGTTTCTCGGTGCCGAAAGGGTTCCGGGGCGGCAACGCTATTAAAGTGCAATTGTGGTGGGCAGTACAGGCAACAATATTTGCCTGGTCGCCACAAGTATTGTATCGCTGGCGGGCATTTTTATTACGTTTATTCGGCGCAAAAATAGGAAAAAACGTAGTTATTCGTCCGTCAGTAAAAATTACCTATCCGTGGAAATTAACCTTAGGTGATTACGCGTGGGTCGGCGATGAGGTCAATTTATATACCCTCGGTGAAATAACCATTGGCGCACATTCGGTGATATCGCAAAAAAGTTATTTATGCACCGGGAGCCACGACCATGCAAGTCAACATTTCACCATTAACGCCACGCCTATTGTGATTGGCGAGAAATGCTGGCTGGCAACCGATGTTTTTGTTGCCCCAGGCGTCACGATCGGCAACGGCACCGTCGTGGGTGCGCGAAGCAGTGTTTTTAAATCGCTTCCGGCAAATGCCATTTGCCGGGGGAATCCCGCAGTGGTGATACGCGAACGCGTTGAAACTGAATAAATTCAAAAAATACAGAGGAATAAGACATGTCAAAAGTCGCTCTCATCACCGGTGTAACCGGACAGGATGGTTCTTACCTGGCAGAATTGCTGCTGGAGAAAGGTTACGAGGTGCATGGCATTAAGCGTCGTGCATCGTCATTCAACACCGAGCGCGTGGATCACATTTATCAGGATCCGCACACCTGCAACCCGAAATTCCATCTGCATTATGGCGACCTGAGTGATACTTCCAACCTGACGCGTATTTTGCGTGAAGTACAGCCGGACGAAGTATACAACCTGGGTGCGATGAGCCACGTTGCGGTTTCTTTTGAATCCCCTGAATACACCGCAGACGTTGATGCGATGGGCACGCTGCGTCTGCTGGAGGCGATCCGTTTTCTCGGTCTGGAAAAGAAAACCCGTTTCTATCAAGCCTCCACTTCTGAACTTTACGGTCTGGTGCAGGAAATCCCGCAGAAAGAGACCACGCCGTTCTACCCGCGATCTCCGTATGCGGTCGCCAAACTGTACGCCTACTGGATCACCGTTAACTACCGTGAATCCTACGGCATGTACGCCTGCAACGGCATTCTGTTTAACCATGAATCTCCGCGCCGTGGCGAAACCTTCGTCACCCGCAAAATCACCCGCGCAATCGCCAACATCGCCCAGGGGCTGGAGTCGTGCCTGTACCTCGGCAATATGGATTCCCTGCGTGACTGGGGCCATGCCAAAGACTACGTAAAAATGCAGTGGATGATGCTGCAACAGGAACAACCGGAAGATTTCGTTATCGCTACCGGCGTTCAGTACTCCGTGCGCCAGTTCGTGGAAATGGCGGCGGCACAACTGGGCATCAAACTGCGCTTTGAAGGTACGGGCGTTGAAGAGAAGGGCATTGTGGTTTCCGTCACCGGGCATGACGCGCCGGGCGTTAAACCGGGCGATGTGATTATCGCCGTTGACCCGCGTTACTTCCGTCCTGCTGAAGTAGAGACGCTGCTCGGCGACCCGACCAAAGCGCACGAAAAACTGGGCTGGAAACCAGAAATCACCCTCAGAGAGATGGTGTCTGAAATGGTGGCTAATGACCTCGAAGCGGCGAAAAAACACTCTCTGCTGAAATCTCACGGCTACGACGTGGCGATTGCGCTGGAGTCATAAGCATGAGTAAACAACGCATTTTTATCGCTGGCCATCGCGGGATGGTCGGTTCCGCCATCAGGCGGCAGCTCGAACAGCGCGGTGATGTGGAACTGGTATTACGCACCCGCGACGAGCTGAACCTTCTGGATAGCCGTGCGGTGCATGATTTCTTTGCCAGCGAGCGCATTGACCAGGTCTATCTGGCGGCGGCGAAAGTGGGCGGTATTGTCGCCAACAACACGTATCCGGCGGATTTCATCTACCAGAACATGATGATTGAGAGCAACATCATTCACGCCGCGCATCAGAACGACGTGAACAAACTGCTGTTTCTCGGATCGTCCTGTATCTACCCGAAACTGGCAAAACAGCCGATGGCAGAAAGCGAGTTATTGCAGGGTACGCTGGAGCCGACCAACGAGCCTTATGCCATTGCCAAAATCGCCGGGATCAAACTGTGCGAATCTTACAATCGCCAGTACGGACGCGATTACCGCTCAGTCATGCCGACCAACCTGTACGGGCCGCATGACAACTTCCATCCGAGTAACTCGCACGTGATCCCGGCATTGCTGCGCCGCTTCCACGAGGCGACGGCACAGAATGCGCCGGACGTGGTGGTGTGGGGCAGCGGTACACCGATGCGTGAATTTCTGCATGTCGATGATATGGCGGCAGCAAGCATTCACGTGATGGAGCTGGCGCACGAAGTCTGGCTGGAAAATACCCAGCCGATGCTGTCGCACATTAACGTCGGCACGGGCGTTGACTGCACTATCCGCGAGCTGGCGCAAACCATCGCCAAAGTGGTGGGTTACAAAGGTCGGGTGGTTTTTGATGCCAGCAAACCGGACGGTACGCCGCGCAAACTGCTGGATGTGACGCGCCTGCATCAGCTTGGCTGGTATCACGAAATCTCACTGGAAGCGGGGCTTGCCAGCACTTACCAGTGGTTCCTTGAGAATCAAGACCGCTTTCGGGGGTAATGATGTTTTTACGTCAGGAAGACTTTGCCACGGTAGTGCGCTCCACTCCGCTTGTCTCTCTCGACTTTATTGTCGAGAACAGTCGCGGCAAGTTTCTGCTTGGCAAAAGAACCAACCGCCCGGCGCAGGGTTACTGGTTTGTGCCGGGAGGGCGCGTGCAGAAAGACGAAACGCTGGAAGCCGCATTTGAGCGGCTGACGATGGCGGAACTGGGGCTGCGTCTGCCGATAACAGCAGGCCAGTTTTACGGCGTCTGGCAGCACTTTTATGACGATAACTTCTCTGGCACGGATTTCACCACTCACTATGTGGTGCTCGGTTTTCGCTTCAGGGTAGCGGAAGAAGAGCTGTTACTGCCGGATGAGCAGCATGACGATTACCGCTGGTTGACGCCGGACACGTTGCTCGCCAGTGACGAAGTTCACGCTAACAGCCGCGCCTATTTTCTCGCTGAGAAGCGTGCCGGAGTACCCGGGTTATGAAAATACTGGTCTACGGCATTAACTACTCGCCGGAGTTAACCGGTATCGGCAAATACACCGGCGAGATGGTGGAATGGCTTGCGGCACAAGGTCATGAGGTGCGGGTCATTACCGCGCCGCCTTACTACCCACAGTGGCAGGTGGGGGAGAACTATTCTGCCTGGCGTTACAAACGAGAAGAGGGCGTGGCTACGGTGTGGCGCTGCCCGCTGTATGTGCCAAAACAGCCGAGCACCCTGAAACGCTTGTTGCATCTCGGCAGTTTTGCCGCCAGCAGTTTCTTTCCGCTGATGGCGCAACGTCGCTGGAAGCCGGATCGCATTATCGGCGTGGTGCCAACGCTGTTTTGCACACCGGGAATGCGCCTGCTGGCGAAACTCTCTGGCGCGCGTACCGTGCTGCATATTCAGGATTACGAAGTGGATGCCATGCTGGGACTGGGTCTTGCCGGAAAAGGCAAAGTGGCACAACTGGCAACGGCGTTCGAACGTAGCGGACTGCATAACGTCGATAACGTCTCCACCATTTCGCGCTCAATGATGAATAAAGCTGTCGAAAAAGGCGTGGCGGCGGAAAAGGTCATCTTCTTCCCCAACTGGTCGGAAATCGCCCGTTTTCAGCATGTCGTAGAGGCTGATGTTGACGCCCTTCGTAACCAGCTTGGCCTGCCGGATAACAAAAAAATCATTCTTTACTCCGGCAATATTGGTGAAAAGCAGGGGCTGGAAAACGTTATTGAAGCTGCCGATCGCCTGCGCGATGAACCGCTGATTTTTGCCATTGTCGGGCAGGGCGGCGGCAAAGCGCGGCTGGAAAAAATGGCGCAGCAGCGTGGACTGACCAATTTGCAGTTTTTCCCGCTGCAATCGTATGACGCTTTACCCGCACTGCTGAAGATGGGCGATTGCCATCTGGTAGTGCAAAAACGCGGCGCGGCAGATGCCGTATTGCCGTCGAAACTGACCAATATTCTGGCGGTAGGCGGTAACGCGGTGATTACCGCAGAAGCCCATACAGAACTGGGGCAGCTTTGCGAAACCTTTCCGGGAATTGCGGTTTGCGTAGAACCGGAATCGGTCGAGGCGCTGGTGACGGGGATTTGTCAGGCGCTCCTGCTGCCCAAACACAACACGGTGGCACGTGAATATGCCGAACGCACGCTCGATAAAGAGAACGTGTTACGTCAATTTATAAATGATATTCGGGGATAATTATGGCGCAGTCGAAACTCTATCCAGTCGTGATGGCAGGTGGCTCCGGTAGCCGCTTATGGCCGCTTTCCCGCGTACTTTATCCCAAGCAGTTTTTATGCCTGAAAGGCGATCTCACCATGCTGCAAACCACCATCTGCCGCCTGAACGGCGTGGAGTGCGAAAGCCCGGTGGTGATTTGCAATGAGCAGCACCGCTTTATTGTTGCGGAACAGCTGCGTCAACTGAACAAACTTACCGAGAACATTATTCTCGAACCGGCAGGGCGTAACACTGCACCGGCCATTGCGCTAGCGGCGCTGGCGGCAAAACGTCATAGCCCGGAGAGCGACCCATTAATGCTGGTGCTGGCGGCGGATCATGTGATTGCCGATGAAGACGCGTTCCGTGCCGCCGTGCGTAACGCCATGCCATATGCCGAAGCGGGCAAGCTGGTGACCTTCGGTATTGTGCCGGATCTACCTGAAACCGGATATGGCTATATTCGTCGCGGTGAAGTGTCTGCGGGTGAGCAGGATACGGTGGCCTTTGAAGTGGCGCAGTTTGTCGAAAAACCGAATCTGGAAACCGCGCAGGCCTATGTGGCAAGCGGCGAATATTACTGGAACAGCGGCATGTTCCTGTTCCGCGCCGGACGCTATCTCGAAGAACTGAAAAAATATCGCCCGGATATTCTCGATGCCTGTGAAAAAGCGATGAGCGCCATCGATCCGGATCTCGATTTTATACGGGTGGATGAAGAAGCGTTTCTCGCCTGCCCGGAAGAGTCGGTGGACTACGCGGTCATGGAACGCACGGCAGATGCGGTTGTGGTGCCGATGGATGCGGGCTGGAGCGATGTCGGCTCCTGGTCTTCATTATGGGAGATCAGCGCCCACACCGCCGAGGGCAACGTTTGCCACGGCGATGTGATTAATCACAAAACTGAAAACAGCTACGTGTATGCCGAATCTGGCCTGGTCACCACCGTCGGGGTGAAAGATCTGGTGGTAGTGCAGACCAAAGATGCGGTGCTGATTGCCGACCGTAACGCGGTGCAGGATGTGAAAAAAGTGGTCGAGCAGATCAAAGCCGATGGCCGCCATGAGCATCGGGTACATCGCGAAGTGTATCGCCCGTGGGGCAAATATGACTCTATCGACGCAGGCGAGCGCTACCAGGTAAAACGCATCACCGTGAAACCCGGTGAGGGCTTGTCGGTACAGATGCACCATCACCGCGCGGAACACTGGGTGGTTGTCGCGGGAACGGCAAAAGTCACCATTGACGGTGATATCAAACTGCTTGGCGAAAACGAGTCTATTTATATTCCGCTGGGGGCGACGCACTGCCTGGAAAATCCAGGGAAAATTCCGCTCGATTTAATTGAAGTACGCTCCGGCTCTTATCTCGAAGAGGATGATGTGGTGCGCTTCGCGGATCGCTACGGACGGGTGTAAACGCCTTATCCGACCTACGGTTCGGA
>NZ_AEJZ01000198.1:0-24572 GCF_000208525.1 Escherichia sp. TW14182 | reverse complement strand
CTGATAAGACGCGTTAGCGTCGCATCAGGCGCTGAATGCCGGATGTGGCCTATAAACCACACAAATTCCGTTACGATAATCCCGTTAAAGCAATTTTTTCGCCAACGTCCAGACGCTGGTATTGGTGGTCGAAAGCGCCACCACACCGGCGTCAATTGCATTGCGCGCATCTTCTTCATCGCACACCAGTCCGCCTGCAATCAGCGGCTGGCGGATTTTCTCCGTCACCCAGCCCAGTACTTTGGGCATACAGCCAGGCAGGATCTCAATGCAATCCGGGTTCGATTGCGCAACCTGCTTATCAATATTGTGAAACGAAATCGAATCGACAATAAACAGGCGATGAATACAGAAAAAACCTTCCGCTCTTGCCGCTTTCAGCATTGAGGCTTTGGTACTGATAATACCGTCCGCCTCGGTCACCAGTTTCAGAAACTGAATGACGACCTCTTTATTTGACGCTCCTTCCAGCAAATCGACATGAATAAAGGCATATTTCCCGGCGTTTTTAATCTTTTTGACGATTTGACTGATGGTGCAGATATTGCCGTACAACACGGAAATAAACTGGCATTCAGAATCAATGGCCAGTTGCAGACTGGCATTATCTTTAACGGCAGCAATCACCGGATTCTGGCGGAGCAGGTGTAAGAGGGGCATAAATTATCCTTATTATTTATCCAAAGCGGTAGGTGATGCCGAATCCGGAAGGCGGATAGCGCCACTGTTGTAGTGTTTTTTCATTGCACAGCAAACGGCAGGTGCCGCACTCCAGGCAGTTACGATAATCAACGCGCAAATCACCTTCCGGCGTGAGCGAAAAAAGACCTGCCGGGCAGGCGTTAATCAACCGTTCTGCCGTCTGGCGCTCAACGGAATCAGACGGAACAATATGCGGCGCATCAGCCGCGCGCCAGAGATTACGGGCTACAGACATCGCAGACTCCTGATAACATCGCCTGCCAGATGCCACAATCCGTGACGACGTAAATGACGCCAGAATAACTGGCGCAGCGGTGGAACAGGTTTATCACCCTGATCCCATAAATCACGGGAAATATCCTGCATTAACGCTGGCCATTTCCGATACCAGCCAGGTCGGTGTAAAAGCGCCGGAACATGCTGATAACGTTGTAGAACATCCCACAGCAGGCTACGTTCTACGTTGTGATGATAAAGCGGAAAAAGATTTTGCGGCTCGCGGTGCTGGCAGGCGCTAATCAGCGTTTGCGCTGCTGCCTGCGCACCAGTCAGCGCCATGTCCATGCCGCGCACTGAAATTCCAGTATTGACGCAACTGCGTAATGCATCGCCCACCAGCAACCAGCCGTTACCAGCGTATTGCATCGGCATACTGTGCAGGCCACCTTCTGGCACCAGATGCGCGCCATACTCAAGCGATTCCGTGTTTTTGATAAGCGGGCGCACTGCCGGATGTGTTTTAAAACGAGCTAACAGCTCGCTTGCTGGAACACAGCTTTGTGCAAGGGAAGAGAGCGGGCAAACAATCCCAACTGAAAGCGTTTGTTGATTGGTATAAAGAAAGGCGCCGCCGGGCAAGTCATCACAGATTTCGCCGCTAAACAATAGCGCCGCACCTTCGTTATTCTCCAGATGAAAACGTTCTTCGATAATGGATCTTTCAAGCGACAGAACTTCTTTGATTCCCAACGCCATCGCTTCGCTAGCAGGGCGGGTAACTAACCCATGACGTTCTGCCAGTACGCTATTGGCACCTTCCGCCAGCACCACATAACGAGCGCGGATAATATCGTCACCACAAATAACGCCACATACTCTGCCGTTTTCTATATGTAGTGCATCCACCGTTGCGCCAGGGATGCACTCGACACCTTCTTTTTCGGCTTCGGCAACCAGCCACGGATCGAAGCGAGCGCGTAAGACACTCCAGGATTCACCGCCAGGCTGTAAGCTGGAAAATGTCGTTGCGCCATCCGGCGTTAGCAGAGAAAGGCTTTCGTGAGTGATGCGTCGCTCAAGGGGTGCGGTCAGGTTAAATTGGGGGAGGAGTTCCGCGAGTGCATGGGTATATAGCCGTCCGCCGGAAAGATTTTTGCTGCCAGGGATTTCAGCGCGTTCCAGTAACAGAACGGATAAGCCCGCTCGTGCGCAGCGTAACGCACAAGCGGTGCCCGCAATGCCGGCACCGATAATAATAATGTCGCAGTCGTCTTCCATGTCGTGCCCCATATATCCAGAGCGCAACACCCTAACATAGCGTTACTTAAGCGAAATTGACCGCCGACACACTCTTATCATTCGCCGCGATAGATGCAACCTGCAGTGCAGGTTTCTTTCACCATAACCGCACTTAACAACGGAACAACCGGTTTAACCTGATCCCAAATCCATTTTGCTAAAACCTCGCTGGTCGGGTTTTCCAGGCCAGGAATATCATTGAGATAATAGTGATCGAGGCGATCATAGGTTGGTTTAAATGCCGCTTTCAGTTCAGCGAAATCGATAATCCAGCCCGTATGCGGATCGACTTCCCCGGTAATTTCCAGGCGCACCATAAAAGAGTGCCCGTGAAGGCGACCACATTTATGCCCTTGTGGGACGTGTGGCAAGCGGTGAGCGGCTTCGAAGGTGAAATCTTTAAATAACGTGGTGGACATCATAATTTCTCTACAGGACGACAAAACGGGCGTAGAGTACCGGAAAGCCTGTTTTTTCGCATTATCTAAAATGGGTTTGTTGCGCAAAATAGCCTAATTATCTTAATGATGGTCGATATTTATTTAATTTTCATTGGGTTAATAAATCTATTTTGTTGTTAAAGACTATTGCTAAAACAGGTTAGTCGATTTGGTTATTAGTTATCGCTATCCCGTCTTTAATCCACACCGTTCGCCCCGTTAACCTTACCTTCTCTTTTGTTTTATGGGCGCAGACAGGGCGCAGAAACAGCTTTGCTTACTGGAACATAACGACGAATGACGACACAGGCCCCACCTTCCGCTTTGCTTCCGCTGAACCCGGAGCAACTGGCTCGCCTCCAGGCAGCTACTACTGATTTGACACCTACCCAGCTTGCGTGGGTATCCGGCTATTTCTGGGGAATACTTAACCAGCAGCCAGGTACACTTGCAGCTACACCTGCGCCTGGCGCAGAAATGCCGGGTATCACCATCATCTCCGCTTCGCAAACGGGTAATGCTCGCCGGGTCGCTGAAGCGTTACGTGACGACTTATTAGCGGCAAAACTGAACGTTAAGTTGGTGAACGCAGGCGATTATAAATTCAAACAAATCGCCAGTGAAAAACTGCTCATTGTGGTGACTTCAACACAAGGGGAAGGGGAACCGCCGGAAGAAGCCGTCGCGCTGCATAAGTTCCTGTTCTCCAAAAAAGCGCCGAAGCTGGAAAATACCGCTTTTGCCGTGTTTAGCCTTGGTGACACCTCTTATGAGTTTTTCTGCCAGTCCGGTAAAGATTTTGACAGCAAGCTGGCGGAACTGGGCGGTGAGCGCCTGCTCGACCGTGTTGATGCTGACGTTGAATATCAGGCAGCCGCCAGCGAATGGCGCGCCCGCGTGGTTGATGTTCTGAAGTCCCGCGCGCCTGTTGCGGCACCTTCGCAATCTGTCGCTACTGGCGCGGTAAATGAAATTCACACCAGCCCGTATAGCAAAGAAGCGCCGCTGGTGGCGAGCCTTTCGGTTAACCAGAAAATTACCGGACGCAATTCTGAAAAAGACGTTCGCCATATCGAGATCGATTTAGGTGATTCAGGCCTGCACTATCAGCCGGGCGACGCGCTGGGCGTCTGGTATCAGAACGATCCGGCACTGGTAAAAGAGATTGTTGAATTGCTGTGGTTGAAAGGCGATGAGCCTGTCACTGTTGATGGCAAAACGCTACCGCTGGCAGAAGCCTTACAGTGGCATTTTGAACTGACCGTCAACACTGCGAATATTGTTGAGAACTACGCCACTTTAACGCGCAGTGAAACGCTGCTGCCGCTGGTGGGCGATAAAGCGAAGTTGCAGCATTACGCGGCAACCACGCCAATTGTCGATATGTTGCGTTTCTCTCCGGCACAACTGGACGCTGATGCATTCATCGGTATTTTGCGCCCGTTGACGCCGCGCTTATATTCCATCGCCTCATCGCAGGCGGAAGTCGAGAGCGAAGTGCACATCACCGTCGGCGTTGTGCGTTATGACGTGGAAGGTCGCGCCCGTGCGGGTGGTGCCTCCAGCTTCCTCGCCGATCGCGTGGAAGAAGAGGGCGAAGTTCGGGTGTTTATCGAACATAACGACAACTTCCGTTTGCCTGCTAATCCGGAAACGCCGGTGATTATGATTGGCCCCGGTACGGGCATCGCGCCGTTCCGCGCCTTTATGCAGCAGCGTGCCGCCGACGAAGCGCCGGGTAAAAACTGGCTGTTCTTTGGTAATCCGCACTTTACGGAAGATTTCCTCTATCAGGTGGAATGGCAGCGTTACGTCAAAGAAGGCGTGCTGACGCGTATCGATCTCGCCTGGTCGCGCGATCAAAAAGAAAAAATTTACGTACAAGACAAACTGCGCGAACAGGGCGCAGAGCTGTGGCGCTGGATCAATGACGGTGCCCACATTTATGTCTGCGGCGACGCCAATCGCATGGCGAAAGACGTTGAACAGGCACTTCTGGAAGTGATTGCCGAATTTGGTGGCATGGACACCGAAGCGGCGGATGAATTTTTAAGTGAGCTGCGCGTTGAGCGCCGTTATCAGCGAGATGTCTACTAATGAGCGAAAAACATCCAGGGCCTTTAGTGGTCGAAGGTAAACTGGCAGACGCGGAGCGCATGAAGCTTGAGAGCAACTATCTGCGCGGCACGATTGCTGAAGATTTAAACGACGGCCTGACCGGCGGCTTTAAAGGCGACAACTTTCTGCTGATCCGTTTCCACGGTATGTATCAGCAGGATGACCGCGATATCCGCGCTGAGCGTGCCGAGCAGAAGCTGGAACCACGTCACGCGATGATGCTGCGCTGCCGTCTGCCTGGTGGAGTGATCACCACCAGACAATGGCAGGCGATTGATAAATTTGCTGAAGACAACACGATTTACGGCAGCATTCGTCTGACCAACCGCCAGACGTTCCAGTTCCACGGCATTCTGAAAAAGAACGTCAAGCCGGCACACCAGATGCTGCACTCGGTCGGGCTTGATGCGCTGGCAACCGCCAACGACATGAACCGTAACGTGCTTTGCACCTCGAACCCGTTTGAATCGCAGCTGCACGCGGAAGCGTATGAATGGGCGAAGAAAATTTCTGAGCACCTGCTGCCACGTACTCGTGCATATGCGGAGATCTGGCTCGATCAGGAGAAAGTCGCTACCACTGATGAAGAACCGATCCTCGGTCAGACTTATTTGCCGCGTAAATTCAAAACCACGGTAGTGATCCCGCCGCAGAACGATATCGATCTGCATGCCAATGACATGAACTTTGTGGCAATAGCAGAAAACGGCAAGCTGGTAGGCTTCAATTTGCTGGTGGGCGGTGGGCTGTCTATCGAACACGGTAACAAAAAAACCTACGCCCGCACCGCGAGCGAGTTTGGTTATCTGCCGCTGGAGCATACGCTGGCGGTGGCGGAAGCCGTCGTGACGACTCAGCGTGACTGGGGTAATCGAACCGATCGTAAAAATGCCAAAACCAAATACACGCTGGAACGTGTGGGTGTTGAGACGTTTAAAGCGGAAGTGGAACGTCGCGCGGGGATCAAGTTCGAACCGATCCGTCCGTATGAGTTCACCGGACGCGGTGATCGCATCGGCTGGGTTAAAGGCATTGATGATAACTGGCACCTGACGCTGTTTATCGAAAATGGTCGCATCCTTGATTATCCGGGGCGTCCGTTGAAAACCGGTCTGCTGGAGATCGCGAAGATCCACAAAGGCGATTTCCGCATTACGGCGAACCAGAATCTGATCATCGCCGGTGTGCCGGAAAGCGAGAAAGCGAAGATCGAGAAGATCGCCAAAGAGAGCGGGTTAATGAATGTCGTCACGCCGCAGCGTGAAAACTCGATGGCCTGCGTGTCATTCCCGACTTGCCCGCTGGCAATGGCGGAAGCGGAGCGTTTCCTGCCGTCTTTTATCGACAACATCGATAATTTAATGGCGAAACATGGTGTCAGCGATGAGCATATCGTGATGCGTGTAACAGGCTGCCCGAACGGTTGTGGTCGCGCGATGCTGGCGGAAGTGGGCCTGGTGGGTAAAGCGCCGGGTCGCTACAACCTGCATCTTGGCGGCAACCGCATTGGGACACGTATCCCTCGGATGTATAAAGAAAACATCACCGAGCCGGAAATCCTGGCGTCGCTTGATGAACTGATAGGGCGCTGGGCGAAAGAGCGTGAAGCGGGTGAAGGCTTCGGCGACTTTACGGTGCGTGCGGGCATCATTCGCCCGGTGCTCGATCCGGCACGCGATTTGTGGGATTAACCATCAGCGGGATATTGTAGGCCTGATAAGACGTGTGAGCGTCGCATCAGGCAAGGCAAACAGTGAGGTATCTATGTCCAGACTCGATCTAAACGCCCTGAACGAACTACCGAAGGTAGAGCGCATTCTGGCGCTGGCGGAAACTAATGCCCAACTGGAAAAACTGGACGCTGAAAGCCGCGTTGCCTGGGCGCTGGATAATCTGCCCGGTGAATATGTACTTTCTTCCAGCTTTGGCATTCAGGCGGCGGTGAGCCTGCATCTGGTGAATCAGATTCACCCGGATATTCCAGTGATCCTCACTGATACCGGTTATTTGTTCCCGG
Source organism: Escherichia sp. TW14182 (assembly GCF_000208525.1). Taxonomy (NCBI): domain Bacteria; kingdom Pseudomonadati; phylum Pseudomonadota; class Gammaproteobacteria; order Enterobacterales; family Enterobacteriaceae; genus Escherichia; species Escherichia sp. TW14182. The sequence goes on along the minus strand of NZ_AEJZ01000198.1, from coordinate 17,777 downwards.
AAACCTACCGCTTTATTGACGAGTTAACGGACAAACTCAAACTAAATCTGAAGGTCTACAGGGCAAAAGAAAGCGCCGCCTGGCAGGAAGCGCGCTACGGTAAACTGTGGGAGCAAGGTGTTGAAGGCATTGAAAAGTACAATGACATCAATAAAGTCGAACCCATGAACCGGGCGCTGAAAGAACTTAACGCGCAAACCTGGTTTGCTGGCCTGCGCCGCGAACAATCCGGCAGTCGCGCTAATTTGCCAGTGCTGGCTATCCAGCGTGGTGTATTTAAAGTCCTGCCGATTATCGACTGGGATAACCGAACTATTTATCAGTACCTGCAAAAACACGGTCTTAAATATCACCCATTGTGGGATGAAGGATATTTATCGGTCGGTGATACTCATACAACCCGTAAATGGGAACCCGGCATGGCGGAAGAAGAAACGCGTTTCTTTGGCTTAAAAAGGGAATGTGGATTACACGAAGGGTAAACGTTATCCGGATAAATTAAACGCCTCTGTCAGAAATGATGGGGGCGTTTTTATTTTGCGAGCAGCATTCCGGCATTTAAACGTGAACGTCGCAGGGAGAATCAACAGGTATAGAATGGTGTCGGGTGCTTGAGGCTGTCTGGCGTTAAGCATTCGCGAGGTTCCAGATGGACAAAAGCCCCAGGCGATATTTCTATCAACCTGAGGCCAGCGTTCGAACCTAAGCAATTCGGATGTTAGTCTCTTCTTTGCAGGGAGGCAAGACATGCTGACAAAATATGCCCTTGTGGCAATCATAGTGCTGTGTTTTACAGTATTGGGATTCACGCTGATGGTAGGCGACTCGTTGTGTGAGTTGAGTATCAGAGAACGTGGTATGGAGTTTAAGGCAGTTCTCGCTTACGAATCGAAGAAGTAGCCACCACGCGGGGGTAAAACCCCGCGTATTGGATTGTGATGGTTTGGTCTCCTGCACCCTTTTTTTACTCTGTTTCAGGTGGCGTTGATTTCCTGCAGGCACGGGAATAATCAATTAAAACCCATCAAGACGCCTTCGCCAGCTCTTTCACTAGCGGTAGCATTATCCGCATTACATCACGGCAGCGGCGTTCTATTCTTCCAGGAAGTGCCTTATCAATATGCTGTTGATTATCCAGTCTTACATCATGCCAGCTAGTTCCCTCAGGGAATGCGGCTGTTTTTGCGCGTTGCTGATAACCATCTTTATTTCCCAGATTCCAGTTTGTTGCTTCTACCGAAAGTACGGCAATACCGGCTTTGTCGAAAACCTCGGCGTCATTACAACACCCAGTGCCTTTCGGATAATTTTTATTCAAACCCGGATTGGTCGTCGCGGCTATTCCGTGACTGCGCGCAATTGCCAGTGCCCTGTCGCGCGTTAATTTCCTTACTGCTTCAGGGGTTTTTACACCGCTGTTGAAATACAATTTATCGCCAACAATTAAGTTATCGAGATTAATCACCAGCAGCGTATTTTTCTTTTCGGTGTCACTCATCCGCTTGAGTAAATTCTCAGCGCCTAATTTCCCTTCCTCTTCGCCACTGGTCGCCACAAATCGAATACCATACTCGGTAGGCGTATTTTTCAGGCGTTCTGCCAGTTCCAGCATGACACCTAAACCTGCGGCGTTATCATCCATTCCTTGTAACGTCAGCCCGCCGAGATTGGCATCGGCGTCAGCATCGCTCTGCGGGGCGTAGGTATCCAGATGCGCCATAATAATGATCTGCTGCGGCGCTTTGCCTTCATGAGCGGCAATCACCGTACTTCCCGTCACGTTATGCCAGTTTTTGCGATTATCGCGGGCGGTATAAATATATCGGCTATTAAATGTCCGAATATCACTGCGATAACCCATTTGCTGAAACTGTTGCTGAATATAATCGGCAGATAACATTTCTGCGGGGGTTCCGGTCATGCGTCCCGGAAAGAAAGTGGCAATATGTCGTGCCTGGGTATTAGCAAAATCGCCAAGTTTAGGTGACGAGGCGTGTACGGGGAGAATAAAGCATACGCCGAGCGCCAGGGCAGCGGTACGGTGGCGCAATGCGGAAAACATAGTGAGTCCTTAAATACCATGCAAATTTTTTTACCGCCATAGTATGAAACTGCCGCTGCGCTAAAACAATTTCAAATCTTCCTAAATGCCCGAAATCCGGAGCCTTAAGCACTTTTTGATATTAGCTTTGCCAAATCGTTATTCCGTTAAGGAACTACTCATTCTAATTGGTAATTTCATTCGTTCTCTTACGCTCCCTATAGTCGAAACATCTGATGGCAAGAAAATAGCGGTATTGCAAAGGAACGGTTATGGATCAAAAACGACTTACTCACCTGCGGCAACTGGAGGCGGAAAGTATCCACATTATTCGCGAGGTGGCGGCAGAATTTTCAAATCCGGTGATGCTCTACTCTATCGGTAAAGATTCCAGCGTCATGCTGCATCTGGCGCGCAAGGCGTTTTATCCAGGTACGCTGCCTTTCCCGTTGCTGCATGTTGATACTGGCTGGAAATTCCGCGAGATGTATGAGTTCCGCGATCGCACAGCTAAAGCCTATGGCTGCGAACTGTTGGTACATAAAAATCCAGAAGGCGTGGCGATGGGGATTAATCCATTCGTGCACGGCAGCGCCAAACATACCGACATCATGAAAACTGAAGGCCTGAAACAGGCGCTGAACAAATACGGTTTTGATGCCGCCTTTGGTGGTGCACGCCGTGACGAAGAAAAATCCCGTGCTAAAGAGCGTATCTACTCTTTCCGTGACCGCTTTCATCGCTGGGATCCGAAAAATCAGCGTCCGGAGCTGTGGCATAACTACAACGGACAAATTAACAAAGGCGAAAGTATCCGCGTCTTTCCGCTCTCTAACTGGACTGAGCAGGATATCTGGCAATACATCTGGCTGGAAAATATCGACATTGTTCCGCTGTATCTCGCCGCTGAACGTCCGGTTCTGGAACGCGACGGTATGTTGATGATGATTGATGACAACCGTATCGACCTGCAACCCGGCGAAGTGATTAAAAAACGGATGGTGCGTTTCCGCACGCTGGGCTGCTGGCCGCTGACCGGTGCGGTGGAGTCAAATGCGCAAACACTGCCGGAGATCATCGAAGAAATGCTGGTTTCCACCACCAGTGAACGTCAGGGCCGCGTGATTGACCGCGACCAGGCAGGATCTATGGAGCTGAAAAAACGTCAGGGGTATTTTTAAGATGAACACCGCACTTGCACAACAAATCGCCAATGAAGGCGGCGTCGAAGCCTGGATGATCGCGCAACAACATAAAAGCCTGCTGCGTTTTCTGACCTGTGGCAGCGTTGATGACGGCAAAAGTACCCTGATTGGTCGTTTGCTGCACGATACCCGCCAAATCTACGAAGATCAGCTCTCATCACTGCATAACGACAGTAAACGTCACGGCACTCAGGGCGAAAAACTGGATCTGGCATTGCTGGTGGATGGTCTGCAAGCCGAGCGCGAACAGGGCATCACTATCGATGTGGCATATCGCTATTTCTCCACCGAGAAGCGTAAATTTATTATCGCCGACACCCCAGGGCACGAGCAGTACACCCGCAATATGGCGACCGGCGCATCGACATGTGAGCTGGCGATCTTGCTGATCGACGCCCGAAAAGGCGTGCTCGATCAAACCCGTCGCCACAGTTTTATCTCCACGCTGTTGGGGATCAAACATCTGGTCGTGGCGATCAACAAAATGGATCTGGTGGATTACAGCGAAGAGACGTTCACCCGCATTCGTGAAGACTACCTGACTTTTGCGGAACAATTACCGGGCAATCTGGATATCCGCTTTGTGCCACTCTCCGCGCTGGAAGGCGATAACGTGGCTTCGCAAAGTGAAAGTATGCCGTGGTACAGCGGTTCGACATTGCTCGAAATGCTCGAAACCGTAGAGATCCAGCGAGTGGTGGATGCCCAGCCAATGCGCTTCCCGGTGCAGTACGTTAACCGCCCGAATCTTGATTTTCGTGGCTACGCCGGAACGCTGGCATCCGGTCGTGTGGAAGTCGGGCAACGAGTCAAAGTGTTGCCTTCGGGAGTGGAGTCAAACATTGCGCGGATCGTCACTTTTGATGGCGATCGCGAAGAAGCCTTTGCCGGAGAGGCGATCACTCTGGTGCTGACGGATGAGATCGACATCAGCCGTGGCGATCTGCTGCTGGCGGCAGACGAAGCATTACCGGCAGTGCAGAGCGCGTCGGTGGATGTGGTATGGATGGCGGAACAGCCGCTTTCCCCAGGGCAGAGTTACGACATCAAAATTGCCGGTAAGAAGACGCGTGCTCGTGTTGATGGCATTCGCTATCAGGTTGATATTAATAACCTTAACCAACATGAAGTTGAAAATTTACCGCTCAATGGCATTGGTCAGGTTGATCTCACCTTTGACGAGCCGTTGGTGTTAGATCGCTATCAGCAAAACCCTGTTACCGGTGGGCTGATTTTTATCGATCGCCTGAGCAACGTGACTGTTGGTGCCGGTATGGTGCATGAGCCGAAAAACGAGGCCGCCGTTGCGCCGTCGGAATTTAGCGCGTTCGAGCTGGAACTGAATGCGTTAGTGCGCCGCCATTTCCCTCACTGGGGCGCGCGCGATTTGCTGGGAGATAAATAATGGCGCTGCATGACGAAAACGTCGTCTGGCATAGCCATCCGGTCACTGTGCAACAACGCGAGCAACACCACGGTCATCGTGGTGTTGTGCTGTGGTTTACCGGTCTCTCCGGTTCCGGTAAATCAACGGTCGCCGGGGCGCTGGAGGTGGCGTTACATAAACTTGGTGTCAGTACGTATTTGCTGGACGGCGACAACGTTCGCCACGGTTTATGCAGCGATCTCGGTTTTAGCGATGCCGATCGTAAAGAAAATATCCGCCGCGTCGGTGAAGTGGCGAATTTAATGGTTGAAGCCGGACTGGTGGTGTTGACTGCGTTTATTTCACCACACCGCGCCGAACGCCAGATGGTTCGTGAACGTGTAGGAGAAGGGCGATTTATCGAAGTGTTTGTCGATACGCCGCTGGCGATTTGCGAAGCTCGCGATCCAAAAGACTTATATAAGAAAGCGCGTGCCGGTGAACTGCGCAACTTTACCGGAATTGATTCGGTTTACGAAGCGCCTGAATCGGCAGAAATTCATCTCAATGGTGAACAATTAGTAACAAATTTGGTTCAGCAATTATTAGATCTACTGAGACAGAACGATATTATCAGATCCTGAGACACCACCGGGTTTCCATGCCCGGTTCGTCAAAGTAACAGGATCAGATATGCGTAATAGCCATAACATTACACTAACAAATAACGACAGCCTTACTGAGGATGAAGAAACCACATGGTCGCTGCCAGGCGCCGTGGTCGGTTTTGTCTCCTGGCTGTGTGCGCTGGCGATACCGATGTTGATTTATGGCTCTAACACGCTGTTCTTTTTTATCTATACCTGGCCTTTCTTTCTGGCGCTGATGCCCGTCGCGGTGGTGGTGGGTATTGCGCTGCATTCATTGATGGACGGAAAGCTACGCTACAGTATTGTTTTTACCCTGGTGACTGTAGGTATTATGTTTGGTGCACTGTTTATGTGGTTGTTGGGCTAATTTGTTCTTTCCCGTCTACTCTGTTCATAATTCAAACCGTAACCAATAATGAGATTATGTTCCGCACGCCCTGGGTATACGTAACAATGGACAAATGTGGTACATTTGCCCGCGTTGTCGCGGTATCCCCAACAGAGGATGTAGAGTCGTCTTCGGATGTATGGGATGAAGATGCCGTTTTTCAGGGGGCAGGATGGGTAAACTAACGCTGCTGTTGCTGGCTATTCTGGTCTGGCTACAGTATTCGCTGTGGTTCGGTAAGAACGGTATACATGACTATACCCGCGTCAATAATGATGTGGCGGCACAGCAAGCTACAAACGCGAAACTTAAAGCGCGAAACGATCAGCTTTTTGCCGAAATTGACGATCTCAATGGCGGTCAGGAGGCGCTCGAAGAACGAGCGCGTAATGAACTCAGCATGACCAGGCCGGGCGAAACTTTCTATCGTCTGGTGCCTGACGCGTCGAAACGCGCACAGTCTGCGGGGCAAAACAATCGATAAATCAGCCCAGGAATTAACATGGCAACCACTCATTTGGATGTTTGCGCCGTGGTTCCGGCGGCCGGATTTGGCCGCCGAATGCAAACGGAATGTCCTAAGCAATATCTCTCAATCGGTAATCAAACCATTCTTGAACACTCGGTACATGCGCTGCTGGCGCATCCCCGGGTGTCGCGTGTCGTCATTGCTATAAGCCCTGGCGATAGTCGTTTTGCACAACTTCCTCTGGCAAATCATCCGCAGATCACCGTTGTTGACGGTGGCGAAGAACGTGCTAATTCCGTGCTGGCAGGTCTGAAAGCCGCTGGCGACACGCAGTGGGTGTTGGTGCATGACGCCGCTCGCCCTTGTCTGCATCAGGATGACCTTGCGCGTCTGTTGGCGTTGAGCGAAACCAGCCGCACGGGGGGCATTCTCGCTGCGCCGGTGCGTGATACCATGAAACGTGCCGAACCGGGCAAAAATGCCATTGCTCATACTGTTGATCGCAACGGCCTATGGCACGCGCTGACGCCGCAATTTTTCCCTCGTGAGCTGTTATATGACTGCCTGACGCGTGCATTAAATGAAGGCGCTACCATTACCGATGAAGCCTCGGCGCTGGAATACTGCGGTTTTCATCCGCAGCTGGTCGAAGGCCGTGCGGATAACATTAAAGTCACGCGCCCGGAAGATTTGGCGCTTGCCGAATTTTACCTCACCCGAACCATCCATCAGGAGAATACATAATGCGAATTGGACACGGATTTGACGTACACGCCTTTGGCGGCGAAGGCCCAATTATCATTGGTGGTGTGCGCATCCCTTACGAAAAAGGTCTGCTGGCACATTCTGATGGCGACGTGGCGCTCCATGCGTTGACCGATGCATTGCTTGGTGCAGCGGCGCTGGGGGATATCGGCAAACTGTTTCCGGATACCGATCCGGCATTTAAAGGAGCAGACAGCCGCGAGCTGCTGCGTGAAGCCTGGCGACGCATTCAGGCGAAGGGGTATACCCTCGGCAACGTCGATGTCACTATCATCGCTCAGGCACCGAAAATGCTGCCGCACATTCCACAAATGCGCGTGTTTATTGCCGAAGATCTCGGCTGCCATATGGATGATGTTAACGTGAAAGCCACTACTACGGAAAAACTCGGATTTACCGGCCGTGGGGAAGGGATTGCCTGTGAAGCGGTGGCGCTACTCATTAAGGCAACAAAATGATTGAGTTTGATAATCTCACTTACCTCCACGGTAAACCGCAAGGCACCGGGCTGCTGAAAGCCAACCCGGAAGATTTTGTGGTGGTGGAAGATTTAGGCTTTGAGCCTGATGGTGAAGGTGAGCATATTCTGGTGCGCATTCTTAAAAACGGCTGCAATACCCGTTTTGTGGCTGACGCGCTGGCGAAATTCCTGAAAATTCATGCGCGTGAAGTCAGCTTCGCCGGGCAGAAAGACAAACATGCAGTGACGGAACAGTGGTTATGCGCTCGCGTTCCGGGCAAAGAGATGCCCGATCTGAGCGCGTTTCAACTGGAGGGTTGTCAGGTGCTGGAGTATGCGCGCCACAAGCGTAAACTGCGTTTAGGGGCGCTGAAAGGCAACGCCTTTACCCTGGTACTACGCGAAGTGAGCAATCGCGATGACGTTGAACAACGTCTGATCGATATTTGCGTAAAAGGTGTACCGAACTACTTTGGCGCGCAGCGTTTCGGTATTGGCGGTAGTAACTTGCAGGGCGCGCTGCGCTGGGCGCAAACCAATACTCCGGTACGCGATCGCAATAAACGCAGTTTTTGGTTGTCGGCAGCACGTAGTGCGTTGTTTAATCAGATTGTTTCTGAGCGCCTCAAAAAAGCAGAAGTTAATCAAGTTGTTGACGGCGATGCGCTACAATTAGCCGGGCGCGGCAGTTGGTTTGTTGCAACTCACGAAGAACTGGCGGAATTACAGCGTCGCGTCAACGATAAAGAGCTGATGATTACCGCAGCTTTGCCCGGTAGCGGCGAGTGGGGAACCCAACGTGAGGCTCTGGCATTCGAACAAGCGGCGATAGCCGACGAAACTGAATTGCAAGCATTGCTGTTGCGCGAAAAAGTTGAAGCCGCGCGCAGAGCGATGCTGTTATATCCGCAACAATTAAGCTGGAACTGGTGGGATGACGTCACCGTAGAAATCCGTTTCTGGCTTCCGGCGGGAAGTTTTGCGACCAGCGTTGTCAGGGAACTTATCAACACAACAGGTGATTATGCGCATATTGCTGAGTAATGATGACGGGGTACATGCACCCGGTATACAAACGCTGGCGAAAGCCTTGCGTGAGTTTGCTGATGTTCAGGTGGTTGCCCCCGATCGTAACCGCAGCGGCGCTTCAAATTCCCTGACGCTGGAATCCTCCCTGCGAACGTTTACCTTTGAAAATGGTGATATCGCTGTGCAAATGGGAACCCCGACCGACTGCGTCTATCTTGGCGTGAACGCACTAATGCGTCCACGTCCGGATATTGTGGTTTCGGGCATTAACGCCGGCCCCAATCTGGGGGATGATGTTATCTATTCCGGTACGGTAGCCGCCGCGATGGAAGGCCGTCATTTAGGTTTTCCGGCGCTGGCTGTCTCGCTTGATGGACATAAACATTATGACACTGCTGCGGTGGTAACGTGTTCCATTTTGCGCGCACTGTGTAAAGAGCCGCTGCGTACCGGGCGTATTCTCAATATTAACGTACCGGATTTACCACTGGAGCAGATTAAAGGTATCCGTGTCACTCGCTGCGGTACACGACATCCGGCAGATCAGGTGATCCCGCAGCAAGATCCGCGCGGCAATACGCTGTACTGGATTGGCCCACCGGGCGGTAAATGTGATGCCGGTCCGGGGACCGATTTTGCTGCGGTAGATGAGGGCTATGTCTCCATCACGCCGCTGCATGTGGATTTAACTGCGCATAGCGCGCAAGATGTGGTTTCAGACTGGTTAAACAGCGTGGGAGTTGGCACGCAATGGTAAGCAGACGCGTACAAGCACTTCTGGATCAATTACGTGCGCAAGGTATTCAGGATGAGCAGGTGCTGAATGCACTCGCCGCCGTGCCGCGTGAAAAATTCATTGATGAAGCGTTTGAACAAAAGGCCTGGGATAATATCGCGTTGCCGATAGGTCAGGGGCAGACAATTTCGCAGCCATATATGGTGGCGCGAATGACCGAATTACTTGAACTGACGCCGCAGTCGCGGGTGCTGGAAATCGGCACTGGTTCGGGATATCAAACGGCAATCCTGGCGCATCTTGTCCAGCATGTATGTTCGGTCGAACGGATTAAAGGCTTGCAGTGGCAGGCGCGTCGTCGTCTGAAAAATCTTGATTTACATAATGTTTCAACCCGTCACGGCGATGGATGGCAAGGTTGGCAAGCACGTGCGCCGTTTGACGCTATCATTGTAACGGCGGCACCGCCCGAAATTCCTACTGCGCTAATGACGCAACTGGATGAAGGCGGGATTCTCGTCTTGCCGGTCGGGGAAGAGCACCAGTATTTGAAACGGGTGCGTCGTCGTGGGGGCGAATTTATTATCGATACCGTAGAGGCCGTGCGCTTTGTCCCCTTAGTGAAGGGGGAGCTGGCTTGAATTGCGAGGAAATACCTGGAATTTTCCTGGTTATTTTGCAGCAGGTCAGCGTATCGTGAACATCTTTTCCAGTGTTCAGTAGGGTGCCTTGCACGGTAATTATGTCACTGGTTATTAATCAATTTTTCCTGGGGGATAAATGAGCGCGGGAAGCCCAAAATTCACCGTTCGCCGTATTGCGGCTTTGTCACTGGTTTCGCTATGGCTGGCTGGCTGTTCTGACACATCGAATCCACCGGCACCGGTCAGTTCCGTTAATGGTAATGCGCCTGCAAATACCAATTCAGGTATGTTGATTACGCCACCGCCGAAAATGGGAACGACATCTACAGCGCAGCAACCGCAAATTCAGCCGGTACAGCAGCCACAAATTCAGTCTACACAACAACCACAAATCCAACCGGTACAGCCTGTCGCTCAGCAACCGGTGCAAATGGAAAATGGGCGTATCGTCTACAACCGTCAGTACGGGAATATTCCGAAAGGCAGTTATAGCGGCAGTACCTATACCGTGAAAAAAGGCGACACACTTTTCTATATCGCCTGGATCACCGGCAACGATTTCCGTGACCTCGCTCAGCGCAATAATATTCAGGCACCATACGCGTTGAACGTCGGTCAGACCTTGCAGGTTGGCAACGCCTCCGGTACGCCGATTACTGGCGGAAATGCCATTACCCAGGCGGATGCAGCAGAGCAAGGAGTTGTGATCAAGCCTGCACAAAATTCCACCGTTGCTGTTGCGTCGCAACCGACAATTACGTATTCTGAGTCTTCGGGTGAACAGAGTGCTAACAAAATGTTGCCGAACAACAAGCCAACTGCGACCACGGTCACAGCGCCTGTAACGGTGCCAACAGCAAGCACAACCGAGCCGACTGTCAGCAGTACATCAACCAGCACGCCTATCTCCACCTGGCGCTGGCCAACTGAGGGCAAAGTGATTGAAACCTTTGGCGCTTCTGAGGGGGGCAATAAGGGGATTGATATCGCAGGTAGCAAAGGACAGGCAATTACCGCGACCGCAGATGGCCGCGTTGTTTATGCCGGTAATGCGCTGCGCGGTTACGGTAATCTGATTATCATCAAACATAATGATGATTACCTGAGTGCCTACGCCCATAACGACACAATGCTGGTCCGGGAACAACAAGAAGTGAAGGCGGGGCAAAAAATAGCAACCATGGGTAGCACCGGAACCAGTTCAACACGCTTGCATTTTGAAATTCGTTACAAGGGGAAATCCGTAAACCCGCTGCGTTATTTGCCGCAGCGATAATTCGGCGGAACCAGGCTGTTGCTTGAGCGTTCCGTCAAGGGATCACGGGTAGGAGCCACCTTATGAGTCAGAATACGCTGAAAGTTCATGATTTAAATGAAGATGCGGAATTTGATGAGAACGGAGTTGAGGTTTTTGACGAAAAGGCCTTAGTAGAAGAGGAACCCAGTGATAACGATTTGGCCGAAGAGGAACTGTTATCGCAGGGTGCCACACAGCGTGTGTTGGACGCGACTCAGCTTTACCTTGGTGAGATTGGTTATTCGCCACTGTTAACGGCCGAAGAAGAAGTTTATTTTGCGCGTCGCGCACTGCGTGGAGATGTTGCCTCCCGCCGCCGGATGATTGAGAGTAACTTACGTCTGGTGGTAAAAATTGCCCGCCGTTATGGCAATCGTGGTCTGGCTTTGCTGGATCTTATCGAAGAGGGCAACCTGGGGCTTATCCGCGCGGTTGAGAAGTTTGACCCGGAACGTGGTTTCCGCTTCTCAACATACGCAACCTGGTGGATTCGCCAGACGATCGAACGGGCGATTATGAACCAAACCCGTACTATTCGTTTGCCGATTCACATCGTAAAGGAGCTGAACGTTTACCTGCGAACCGCACGTGAGTTGTCCCATAAACTGGACCACGAACCGAGTGCGGAAGAGATCGCAGAGCAACTGGATAAGCCAGTTGATGACGTCAGCCGTATGCTTCGTCTTAACGAGCGCATTACCTCGGTAGACACCCCTCTGGGCGGTGATTCCGAAAAAGCGTTGCTGGACATTCTGGCCGATGAAAAAGAGAACGGTCCGGAAGACACCACGCAAGATGACGATATGAAGCAGAGCATCGTCAAATGGCTGTTCGAGCTGAACGCCAAACAGCGTGAAGTGCTGGCACGTCGATTCGGTTTGCTGGGGTACGAAGCGGCAACACTGGAAGATGTAGGTCGTGAAATTGGCCTCACTCGTGAACGTGTTCGCCAGATTCAGGTTGAAGGCCTGCGCCGTCTGCGTGAGATTTTGCAGACTCAGGGGCTGAATATCGAGGCGCTGTTCCGCGAATAAGCAAGCATCTGTCAGAAAGGCCAGTCTCAAGTGAGGCTGGCCTTTTTCTTTTGTATGATCCGTCCTGAATAGCGTTGATGGTGACGCCAGCTCCTGACAGTAAACTGGTGTGCGAAACCCGATGTCTTTATGAAGAAATTCATGACCGATATTGGCAATAGCGGATCTGAACCAGAGATGATCCTTATCCTGACTGGATTAATTATTTAATTTTATAAAACGATAACCGTCCGCTTTTCGGCGATCCGGTATCAATATAAATCTGGTTAGCGAATGTCTGAATGTTATCAAACATCATATGTCCAAATATAAAATAATCAGCACCGTTTATTTTTTGTAACTCGCCATTAAGCGACTTCTGCACGCGATCAACAGACCAGAGTAATTCGCTTTCCGCGATTTCTTTGCCAAAGTGATATTCATTACCCGGATAATCTGCATGTGCGATGACATATTTTATAAAATCGTTACTCAATTCGATAATATGCGGGAGATGATGAAATCTCAGTAACAGATCTATTGCTTCTTTTTTCTCTGAATCATTTAAATCAAAGAACCAGTCACCGCCGCTGGCTAACCACATATTGCCATCACCAGTCGCGAATGCATCAAGTGCCATCGCTTCATGGTTACCTTTCACGGAGGTAAACCAGGGCTGATTTAACAGGCGTAGCACATTAAGACTCTCCGACCCACGATCAATATTATCGCCTGTGGAAATAAGTAAGTCTGTTTCGTGACAAAAAGATAATTCATGCAAACGGGATTGTAATAATTGATAGTCACCATGAATATCACCAACAGCCCATATATGGCGGTAGTGATGAGCATCAATTTTTTGATAGCGTGTTGATGGCATGATTTTACCCTGTAAAATAATCTATCTCTACTATTATACAGGGTATTTTTATTAGATTCGTCAGTTGTCGTTAATATTCCCGATAGTAAAAGGCTATCGGGAATTATTTTTACACCAGACTCTTCAACCGATAAATCCACTCCAGCGCCTGACGCGGAGTCAGAGAATCTGGATCGAGATTTTCCAGTGCTTCGACCGCTGGCGAGGTTTCTTCCGGCACAGAAAGTAGTGACATTTGCGTACCATCTACCTGTGTAGCGGCAGCATTCGGCGAAATGCTTTCCAGCTCACGCAGTTTCTGTCGCGCACGTTTGATCACCTCTTTCGGTACACCTGCCAGCGCAGCAACCGCCAGACCGTAGCTCTTACTCGCCGCGCCGTCCTGTACGCTGTGCATAAAGGCGATAGTGTCTCCGTGCTCCAGCGCATCGAGATGCACGTTGGCGACGCCTTCCATTTTCTCCGGCAGTTGAGTCAGCTCGAAGTAATGGGTAGCAAACAGCGTCAACGCTTTAATTTTATTCGCCAGATTTTCGGCACATGCCCACGCCAGCGACAGGCCATCGTAAGTCGACGTTCCGCGCCCAATCTCATCCATCAATACCAGACTATACTCGGTGGCGTTATGCAGAATATTAGCGGTTTCGGTCATCTCCACCATAAAGGTTGAACGTCCGGAAGCCAGATCATCCGCTGCGCCAACACGGGTGAAGATGCGATCGATCGGCCCAATCTCGACTTTTTGTGCCGGTACGTAACTGCCAATATACGCCATCAGCGCAATCAACGCGGTCTGGCGCATATAGGTACTTTTACCGCCCATGTTCGGACCGGTGATGATCAACATCCGTCGCTGCGGTGACAGGTTCAGCGGGTTAGCGATAAACGGCTCATTCAGCACCTGTTCAACCACCGGATGGCGACCTTCGGTAATACGAATGCCGGGTTTATCGATAAAGGTCGGGCAGGTGTAGTTCAGGGTATATGCGCGTTCTGCCAGATTTACCAGCACGTCCAGTTCTGCCAGCGCGCTCGCACTCTGTTGTAACGCTTCCAGATGCGGCAGTAGCAGGTCGAACAGCTCTTCATAAAGCTGTTTTTCCAGCGTCAGTGCTTTACCTTTTGAAGTCAGTACCTTGTCTTCGTACTCTTTCAGCTCCGGAATAATGTAACGTTCGGCATTTTTCAGCGTCTGGCGGCGCATATAGTTAATTGGCGCCAGATGACTTTGCCCACGGCTGATTTGAATGTAGTAGCCGTGCACCGCATTAAAGCCGACTTTCAGCGTGTCCAGACCGGTACGTTCACGCTCGCGGATTTCCAGACGCTCCAGATAATCGGTCGCACCGTCAGCCAGCGCACGCCACTCATCCAGCTCTTCGTTATAGCCTGGAGCGATGACGCCACCGTCGCGCACCAGCACCGGTGGCGTGTCGATGATTGCTCGCTCCAGCAGGTCGCGCAGTTCGGCAAATTCGCCCATTTTTTCACGCAGCGCCTGTACTGGTGCACTGTCGACATTTTCTAGCTGTGCACGCAGTTCCGGCAGTTGCTGGAAGGCATGACGCATACGAGCAAGGTCGCGCGGGCGAGCGGTACGCAACGCCAGACGAGCCAGAATACGCTCCAGATCGCCGACCTGCCGGAGTACCGGCTGTAACTCGGCGGTGAAATCCTGCAATGCGCCAATAGTTTGCTGACGCTCAAGCAACACACGGGTGTCACGCACCGGCATATGCAGCCAGCGTTTCAGCATACGGCTACCCATCGGCGTGACGGTGCAATCGAGCACGGAAGCCAATGTATTTTCCGCGCCGCCCGCCAGATTCTGGGTAATTTCCAGGTTACGACGCGTCGCAGCATCCATAATGATGCTGTCCTGCTCACGTTCCATAGTGATAGAGCGAATATGCGGCAGGGTCGTGCGTTGGGTATCTTTCGCATACTGTAACAGACAACCGGCAGCACAAAGCCCACGAGGCGCGTTCTCGACGCCAAAACCGACCAGATCGCGGGTGCCAAATTGCAGGTTCAACTGCTGGCGCGCGGTGTCGATTTCAAACTCCCACAGCGGACGACGGCGCAGGCCGCGACGACCTTCAATCAGCGACATCTCGGCGAAATCTTCTGCATACAACAGTTCCGCCGGATTGGTGCGTTGCAGCTCTGCCGCCATCGTTTCGCGGTCAGCCGGTTCGCTCAGACGAAAACGGCCGGAGCTGATATCCAGCGTCGCGTAACCGAAACCTTTGCTGTCCTGCCAGATAGCCGCCAGCAGATTGTCCTGACGCTCCTGTAGCAGGGCTTCATCGCTGATCGTGCCCGGCGTGACGATACGGACAACTTTGCGCTCAACCGGCCCTTTGCTGGTAGCCGGATCGCCGATTTGTTCACAAATCGCAACCGACTCACCTTGATTCACCAGTTTGGCGAGATAGTTTTCCACTGCATGGTAGGGAATACCCGCCATCGGGATCGGCTCGCCCGCAGATGCGCCGCGTTTAGTCAGTGAAATATCCAGCAGCTGCGACGCTCGTTTTGCGTCGTCATAAAATAGCTCGTAAAAGTCACCCATCCGGTAGAACAGCAGGATCTCAGGATGCTGGGCTTTCAGCTTGAGGTACTGCTGCATCATGGGCGTATGGTCTGAGAGATCCTTGTCGATAGACTCTTGCATATTGATTTTACTCATTTTTTAAGTCTTGCGGCTACCCATGTGGCTCCATGTGAAACCGCTTTAAACCCATATAAATCGATAAATTTGTGTATACCAGAAGCATACTGGTATGTAGTTGGCACATACTCTGACTTGCTGGTATACATATTATATAAATGACACTTTTTCAGCCGATTATAATCAATAAGTTATCTATCGACGTGAAATCAAAACTCGACCAGAAAGAGCGAGTTGTCTACTTACCTAATCCTGATCGAAAACCGTATCTTATCACTGACAACCGCAGGTATTCATCCGTGGGTTTTTGTATCAAAATCAGGTCACCCCAAAACGACCTGTATCATCAACGACGGGGGCAAGACGTCGAAACAGGTTATCAGATCTATGATTGGCAATGTTTGAGATTTTGCCAGCAATGAACGGGCGCGCGAGACTGCTCGCAAATTTGTTGAAACTATGAAATTTATCAGACGAAATCCGAATGCAGTAAAGCGAAAAACAGAGGCTTCTGAGCTAACGCTCAGTGAAGTTTTGCGCAATACGGAAGCCATCTTATAGGTAGATTGAAACCGGTAAAGCCCAACACACTGGATATGCTAAATAAAGCCCAAAAACGCCTGAAAAGGTAAAACAGTAAATTTATTATTGATGAATGTTTTAGTCTCTGTGTATTTTACTCCTATATACACTTTATTTTAGAACTTTCAAGATAATCGCTATTGATAATGTCAATATCGGTATTGATATTATTTGATATCGCTCTTCCTATTCATTTAATATATTTATTAAAAGGATATAAGTTGAAACAACTAACGATAACGGAGTAAGTTGATGACAAGTAAAAACACCCCCACAGAAATAGAAGAAATCGAAATAAGCAATTCAGAAATGTTCCTATGCGACTTGGAAAAAAATATCAATTCTGAAAACAGTACCTCACCAATTTCCGATTACACTAGAGTTCTGAAATATCTGCGCAAAGAAGTGCAGAAGGTAACAACTCAACGAGAAGAAATAGAATTTGCAATGCTTTTTAAAGAAAAATTGGCAGAATTTTCAAAACGCTATAATTTACCAGAAGATCATTTTTCAATTGACATCAGTGGTTCACAGTTTTTAGTTAAAGAATATGGAGGGGAACATCTCATTTCAACTACCCATTTTGAGAATGGCGCATATTTTAGTCATCCACATGCTGACCATCAGATGGAACTAAAGGCTGAGCAGATTCCTAAAATAAGGATAGGTCAATACGTTCGTTTTGGTAGAAATGCATCAGTTAATGCTGGCGGCGATATCACTATTGGCATTGGTGTATGGTTATCACCAGGAAGCCAACTTCTTCGGCAGAATCATGATCCCTACGGTCGTCCATCTGTAGGAGCCAGAACTGTTGCAATGACAACACTACCAGCTATAACCCTCTCTGATTATGCATGGGTCGGTAGAGAGGCTATGGTTGGATGGGCTGCAGACTATATTGGTAAAGCAAGCATTATTGCAACGAGAACGTTTGTAAACACATGGGTAGGGGATTATTCAGTTGTTGGAGACAGAGGGAAGGTTTTGCAATATATGCCATTTAAAGCATATTTACTGGAGCATAAAAAACTATCATTCAAAGAAATATTGATGATTGATGACTGGGTTTCTGTCGATGAAGAGTGGTTACGTTATTATCAGAATGAAGTTGAAGGTAATATCATAGGCCACATGTTACATGAAACAATACAACTAAATAATAAAGATGGTGTTTTAATTATTAATCCACCTGATGCCAATGGTCTTGCTGATTTTACTAAACAGAAGCTGGATATAATCTCAACTGAACGAAATATTTGTCCTTCTGTATTACAATGGTGTTTGGATAATGATTGCTATAATGTTCGATTTAGAGGGGATTTTAATCTCTTCTCATTGCCCTTCTTGACTGGAGGCAGTGCTCATTATCGTAGAAAAACGGGATATTCTCTTATAATTTGCCACCTTTCTACTAAAGAAATTAATGATAAGTTAATGAATGAGATCATGCGAGTGGCTGCACCAGATGCTAAAATAATTTTGCAACAAGAAGCATATAAATTAATTTGTGAGTCATTGACTTCAGAATGTTTATATGGGGAATTTGTTTTTAATCGGGAAATTTTTTATGGTGAA
>NZ_AEJZ01000199.1:0-3034 GCF_000208525.1 Escherichia sp. TW14182 | reverse complement strand
GTCGGATAAGGCGTTCACGCCGCATCCGACGATGAGTGCTAATGCCTGATGCGACGGATGCGCGTCTTATCATACCTGGAAGTATTGCGTATGCCGCATCCGGCTATATTCATCGCTTACCCTAAATCCGCCATCAACACTTTGGATTTACGCTGGTAGTTGTACAACTGCTTTTTACTCTCCGGCAGTAAATCAATATCCACCGGAGTAAATCCGCGCTCCTGGAACCAGTGAATACTGCGCGTGGTCAGCACAAACAATTTGCTTAACCCGCTCTGCTTCGCCTGAGCGGCAATGCGTTCCAGTAAAACCTCGCCCCGTGATGAACTACGGTAATCCGGGTGTACCGCCACACAGGCCATTTCCCCAATTTTCTCTTCCGGGAACGGATAGAGCGCGGCGCAGGCAATAGTCGTATTATCGCGCTGAATAATAGTGAATTTGTCGATTTCCATCTCCAGCTGCTCGCGAGAACGGCGCACCAGAATACCTTGCTGCTCCAGCGGGCGAATCAACTCCAGAATGCCGCCAATATCGTTGATTGTTGCGCGACGAATCTGCTCCGCGCTTTCCATCACAATTTGCGTACCGATACCGTCACGTGAGAACAACTCTTGCAACAGCGCGCCATCTTCCTGATAACTGATTAAATGACAGCGACGAACACCACTGCGGCAGGCTTTCACCGCACCACGCAAAAAGCGCACCGTACCGGAGTTGTAATCGCCTTTCTCTTCCTGGGCTTCTACCCGCGCCTGCGCCTCGTTAGGGAAAAGTTCGGAGACAATATCGCCATCATCATTGGTGACGCCCTGTGAAGAGCAAAAACCAATCATCTTCTCGGCTTTCAGTTTGATGGCAAGTTGTGTGGCAATCTCTTCCGAGGTCAGGTTAAAGCTCTCGCCAGTGACCGAAACCGCCACCGGGCCCATCAGCACAATGGCACCGCTATCCAGTTGGCGATGAATCGCTTCTTCGTCAATCCGCCGGATGCGTCCGCTATGGCAGTAATCCACGCCATCATCCACGCCCAGCGGTTGTGCAATAATAAAATTGCCACTGACGACGTTGATATGAGCGCCCTGCAACGGCGTGTTGTTGAGGCTCATCGACAGGCGAGCAGTGATGTCCAGTTGCAATGTCCCCGCAGCCTGCTTCACCAGCTCCAGCGTTTTGCCGTCAGTCACGCGTATATTCTTGTGGTACAGCGGTTCGTGATGATGCGCCGCCAGATTCGCGTCGATCTGTGGACGCGCGCCATAGACGACGACCAGACGGATGCCGAGGCTGTGCAACAACCCGATATCATTAACGATACTGGAGAAATTCTCATGCTCAATGGCTTCGCCGCCGAGCATGATGACAAACGTTTTTCCCCGGTGGGTATTGATATAAGGAACCGAATGGCGGAATCCCTCGACCAGCTCGGTTTTACGTTCCTTCACCACGGCACACCTCTTTGCATGATTATTCGAAATTAATGTATTTTTATTCTGTTTTTTCGCCGTGTGCAAGTGCAAATTTTACGCATGAGCAACTTTTTTATCAGTAATGCCGTGAATATAAAAAGAATGTTTACTGTTTTATAGATGACAGATTATGCGTCTTTCGCTAAAGTTTCCGGTCAAATTGGTCGTTTACTTGTTACACAGCTTAGATTTTTTTGCTCGGGAGAGGCATGTCAGGATCCAATACTGCAATCAGCCGTCGTCGTTTACTGCAAGGCGCGGGTGCCATGTGGCTATTGAGCGTAAGTCAGGTCAGCCTGGCTGCGGTCAGCCAGGTCGTGGCGGTGCGCGTCTGGCCTGCGTCCAGCTATACCCGTGTGACGGTTGAATCAAACCGTCAGCTGAAATATAAGCAGTTCGCGTTGAGTAATCCTGAGCGCGTGGTGGTGGATATTGAAGATGTAAACCTGAACTCGGTGCTCAAGGGGATGGCGGCACAAATTCGTGCTGACGACCCGTTCATCAAGTCAGCACGCGTCGGGCAATTTGATCCGCAAACCGTGCGGATGGTTTTTGAATTAAAGCAAAACGTAAAACCACAGATGTTTGCCCTCGCGCCGGTTGCCGGATTTAAAGAGCGTCTGGTGATGGATCTCTATCCGGTCAATGCGCAGGATATGCAAGACCCGCTGCTGGCGCTGCTGGAGGATTACAACAAAGGCGATCTCGAAAAACAGGTGCCGCCTGCGCAAAGTGGTCCGCAGCCAGGTAAGGCAGGGCGCGATCGCCCGATTGTCATCATGCTTGACCCTGGCCACGGTGGCGAAGACTCCGGCGCGGTGGGGAAATACAAAACGCGTGAAAAAGACGTGGTATTACAGATTGCCCGCCGTCTGCGCTCTCTGATCGAGAAAGAGGGCAATATGAAGGTGTACATGACGCGTAATGAAGACATCTTCATTCCATTGCAAGTGCGCGTAGCAAAAGCACAGAAACAACGTGCTGACCTGTTTGTCTCTATCCATGCCGACGCTTTTACCAGCCGCCAGCCAAGCGGCTCCTCGGTGTTTGCGCTTTCGACCAAAGGCGCAACCAGTACTGCGGCAAAATATCTGGCGCAAACCCAGAACGCCTCGGACTTAATTGGTGGTGTGAGCAAAAGTGGCGACCGCTATGTCGACCACACCATGTTTGATATGGTTCAGTCGCTGACCATTGCCGACAGCCTGAAGTTTGGTAGAGCAGTACTGAATAAACTAGGGAAAATCAATAAGTTGCATAAAAATCAGGTCGAGCAGGCCGGGTTTGCTGTGCTGAAAGCGCCTGATATTCCCTCCATTCTGGTCGAAACGGCGTTTATTAGTAACGTTGAGGAAGAGCGCAAACTGAAAACGGCGACTTTCCAGCAGGAAGTTGCAGAGTCCATTCTTGCGGGAATTAAAGCGTATTTTGCCGATGGAGCGACGCTGGCGAGAAGGGGATGATAAAAAGGCGCTGAATGGCGCCTTTTTTATGGGAGAGCAGAAACAAAAAAACACCCGTCAGGGTGTTTAAGTATTGGTTGCGGGGGCCGGATTTGAACCGAC
>NZ_AEJZ01000200.1:0-6709 GCF_000208525.1 Escherichia sp. TW14182 | reverse complement strand
GGGGAACACAACACGAAGAGTTTATTTATGTCATCATCCCGTCCGGTGTTCCGCTCGCGCTGGCTGCCCTATCTGCTGGTCGCGCCGCAGCTCATCATCACCGTTATCTTTTTTATCTGGCCTGCGGGCGAAGCGTTGTGGTATTCGCTACAAAGCGTCGATCCGTTTGGTTTCTCCAGCCAGTTTGTCGGCCTGGATAACTTCGTCACGCTGTTCCATGACAGCTACTATCTCGACTCCTTCTGGACGACGATAAAATTCAGCACCTTTGTCACCGTCAGCGGTTTGCTGGTGTCGCTGTTCTTCGCGGCGCTGGTGGAGTACATCGTGCGCGGCAGTCGTTTCTATCAAACCTTGATGCTGCTGCCGTATGCCGTGGCACCCGCCGTTGCCGCCGTATTGTGGATCTTCCTGTTTAACCCCGGTCGTGGGCTGATCACCCATTTTCTCGCTGAGTTCGGCTACGACTGGAACCACGCGCAAAACAGCGGTCAGGCAATGTTTCTGGTGGTGTTTGCCTCGGTGTGGAAGCAAATCAGCTACAACTTTCTGTTCTTCTATGCCGCGCTGCAATCCATTCCCCGTTCGTTGATCGAAGCCGCAGCCATCGACGGTGCAGGGCCGATTCGCCGCTTCTTTAAGATTGCTCTGCCGCTTATCGCCCCGGTGAGTTTCTTCCTGCTGGTGGTGAACCTGGTGTACGCCTTCTTCGACACCTTCCCGGTGATCGACGCCGCCACGTCCGGCGGGCCGGTTCAGGCCACCACGACGCTGATTTATAAGATCTACCGCGAAGGCTTTACCGGACTGGATCTGGCTTCGTCTGCCGCGCAGTCGGTGGTGTTGATGTTCCTCGTCATCGTGCTGACGGTGGTGCAGTTTCGCTATGTTGAAAGCAAGGTGCGTTACCAATGATTGAGAACCGTCCGTGGCTGACGATATTCAGCCATACCATGCTGATCCTCGGGATCGCGGTGATCCTCTTCCCGCTGTACGTGGCGTTTGTCGCGGCAACGCTGGATAAACAAGCCGTCTACGCCGCGCCGATGACGCTAATTCCTGGCACACATCTGCTGGAAAACATCCACAACATCTGGGTGAACGGGGTAGGCACGAATAGCGCGCCGTTCTGGCGGATGTTGCTTAACAGCTTCGTGATGGCGTTCAGCATTACGCTCGGCAAAATTACCGTCTCGATGCTTTCGGCATTTGCTATTGTCTGGTTTCGTTTTCCGCTGCGTAACCTCTTCTTCTGGATGATTTTTATCACCCTGATGCTGCCGGTTGAAGTGCGTATTTTCCCGACGGTAGAAGTCATTGCCAATCTGAAGATGCTCGACAGCTATGCAGGTTTAACGCTGCCGCTGATGGCCTCGGCGACCGCCACCTTCCTGTTCCGCCAGTTCTTTATGACGCTGCCGGATGAGCTGGTGGAAGCCGCGCGGATCGACGGCGCGTCGCCAATGCGCTTCTTTTGCGACATTGTTTTTCCGTTGTCGAAAACCAATCTGGCGGCGCTGTTTGTGATCACCTTTATCTACGGCTGGAACCAGTATCTGTGGCCGCTGCTGATTATTACCGACGTTGATCTCGGCACTACCGTTGCAGGGATCAAAGGGATGATCGCCACTGGCGAAGGCACCACGGAATGGAACTCGGTAATGGCGGCGATGTTGTTAACTCTGATCCCACCAGTAGTGATTGTTTTAGTGATGCAGCGTGCCTTCGTGCGCGGCCTGGTCGATAGTGAGAAATAAGATGGCAGGACTGAAATTACAGGCAGTAACCAAAAGCTGGGATGGCAAAACCCAGGTCATTAAACCGCTGACCCTTGATGTGGCGGATGGCGAATTTATCGTGATGGTCGGGCCGTCTGGCTGCGGGAAATCCACGCTGCTGCGCATGGTTGCCGGGCTGGAGCGGGTAACGGAAGGCGATATCTGGATCAACAATGAGCGTGTGACCGAAATGGAGCCGAAAGATCGTGGGATTGCGATGGTGTTCCAGAACTACGCGCTTTATCCGCATATGAGCGTCGAAGAAAACATGGCGTGGGGGCTGAAAATTCGCGGCATGGGCAAGCAGCAAATTGCCGAGCGCGTTCAAGAAGCGGCACGCATTCTGGAACTGGACGGCCTGCTTAAGCGCCGCCCGCGTGAGCTTTCCGGCGGGCAGCGCCAGCGCGTGGCAATGGGGCGCGCGATTGTGCGCGATCCGGCGGTATTTTTGTTTGATGAGCCGCTCTCGAACCTTGATGCCAAGCTGCGCGTGCAGATGCGCCTTGAGTTGCAGCAATTGCACCGTCGCCTGAAAACGACTTCACTCTACGTTACTCACGATCAGGTTGAGGCGATGACGCTCGCTCAGCGGGTGATGGTGATGAACGGCGGCGTTGCCGAACAGATTGGCACGCCGGTTGAAGTGTATGAAAAGCCCGCCAGCCTGTTTGTGGCGAGTTTTATCGGCAGTCCAGCGATGAACCTGCTGACAGGCCGCGTGAATAACGAAGGCACGTACTTCGAACTGGACGGCGGTATCGCGCTGCCGCTAAACGGTGGCTACCGGCAGTATGCCGGACGTAAAATGACCCTCGGTATTCGCCCGGAACATATTGCGTTAAGCTCGCAGGCAGAAGGCGGCGTGCCGCTGGTGATGGACACGCTGGAGATCCTCGGTGCAGATAACCTGGCGCACGGACGCTGGGGCGAACAGAAGCTGGTGGTAAGACTGGCGCATCAGGAGCGCCCGACGGCAGGCAGTACGCTGTGGCTGCATCTGCCAGAAAATCAGCTACATCTTTTTGATGGTGAAACAGGACAACGAGTATGAGTAACTGGCCTTATCCCCGCATCGTCGCCCATCGTGGCGGCGGTAAACTGGCGCCGGAAAACACCCTGGCGGCAATCGATGTGGGGGCAAAATACGGTCATAAGATGATCGAATTTGACGCAAAGTTATCGAAAGATGGCGAGATCTTCTTGCTCCATGACGATAATCTCGAGCGTACCAGCAACGGCTGGGGCGTAGCAGGCGAACTAAACTGGCAGGATTTACTGCGCGTGGATGCAGGCAGTTGGTACAGCAAAGCGTTTAAAGGCGAGCCGTTGCCTTTGCTTTCGCAGGTGGCGGAACGCTGCCGCGAACATGGGATGATGGCGAATATCGAAATCAAACCCACCACGGGCACCGGGTCATTAACGGGCAAAATGGTGGCGCTGGCGGCGCGTGAACTTTGGACTGCTATGACGCCGCCGCTGCTGTCATCGTTTGAGATTGATGCTTTAGAAGCTGCACAACAGGCTGCACCGGAACTGCCGCGCGGTTTGTTGCTTGATGAGTGGCGCGACGACTGGCGAGAACTGACTATGCGGCTGGGCTGCGTCTCTATTCATCTCAATCATAAGTTGCTCGATAAAGCGCGAGTGAGGCAGTTGAAAGACGCCGGATTACGGATTCTGGTGTATACCGTCAACAAACCCCAGCGCGCGGCAGAGTTGCTGCGCTGGGGCGTGGATTGCATTTGTACCGATGCGATTGACGTGATTGATCCGAACTTTACGGCCCAATAGTTTTCAACGGAATATCAGGCTGCGGCGTGCTGGGTTGATTCAGCATGTCGCCGTTTCTCCTCTCCGGCAGCATATGCTGCTGATTCAGCGAGTTATCCGGATTACGGTTGCTGTTTAACATCCCGCCGTTGGTGTTGGGCAGCATTTGCTGCCGGGCGGGATTTAGCTCCCCCGGCTGCGACTGCAATACCCGCTGCGAGTTACTGTTAATCTGATTTTCTAAATGTTGCTGCTGTAATTGCGTCTGCGTTTTCAGTTGCTGATTCAGCATCCCTTTTTGCTGGATTTGCTGCGTTTGCATTTGAGTTTGCATCCGCTGCTGACTGGGGATCTGATACCCCGACTGGTTAGGGTTGTTCAGAGTATTAATGGGCTGTGCAAAGCCGACGAACGGCAGGAGTGCCGTCAAAAGCAGAAGTCGTTTCATCGCGTATCCTCCTCTGAAGATATCCTTTAAGTTTACTCGCTTCCCGGCAAAACGATGATTAATTCAGAGTTATATACCAGGCTTAGCTGGGGTTGCCCCACACATAACTGGAGAATAACGATGATAAAACCGACGTTTTTACGCCGGGTGGCCATTGCTGCTCTGCTCTCAGGAAGTTGTTTTAGCGCCGCCGCCGCGCCTCCTGTTTCTTATGGCGTGGAGGAAGATGTCTTTCATCCGGTACGCGCGAAACAGGGGATGGTGGCGTCTGTGGATGCTACTGCCACTCAGGTGGGGGTGGATATCCTTAAAGAAGGTGGTAATGCCGTTGATGCTGCCGTGGCAGTGGGGTATGCGCTGGCGGTAACGCATCCGCAGGCGGGGAATCTGGGCGGCGGCGGTTTTATGCTGATCCGCACTAAGGATGGCAATACAACCGCTATCGATTTCCGCGAAATGGCACCCGCCAAAGCGACCCGCGATATGTTTCTCGATGACCAGGGCAATCCGGACAGCAAAAAATCACTCACTTCGCATCTGGCCTCCGGTACGCCTGGCACGGTCGCAGGCTTCTCGCTGGCGCTGGAGAAGTACGGCACTATGCCGCTGAACAAAGTCGTGCAACCGGCGTTTAAACTGGCGCGCGATGGTTTTATCGTTAACGACGCGCTGGCCGACGATCTCAAAACCTACGGCAGTGAAGTGCTGCCGAATCACGAAAACAGCAAGGCTATCTTCTGGAAAGAGGGTGAACCGCTGAAAAAGGGCGACAGGCTGGTACAGGCGAATCTGGCAAAGAGTCTGGAGATGATTGCTGAAAACGGCTCGGACGAATTCTACAAAGGCAAGATAGCGGAACAGATTGCCCAGGAGATGCAGAAAAACGGCGGCTTAATTACCAAAGAGGATTTAGCGGCGTATAAAGCGGTCGAACGCACACCAATAAGCGGCGATTATCGCGGGTATCAGGTTTACTCCATGCCACCGCCATCCTCCGGCGGGATTCATATCGTGCAGATCCTCAATATCCTGGAAAACTTCGATATGAAGAAATACGGCTTTGGCAGTGCCGACGCGATGCAAATCATGGCTGAAGCTGAGAAATACGCCTACGCCGACCGCTCGGAATATCTTGGCGACCCGGATTTTGTCAAAGTGCCGTGGCAGGCGCTGACCAATAAAGCCTATGCCAAATCCATTGCCGATCAAATTGATATCAACAAAGCGAAGCCGTCCAGCGAAATTCGCCCAGGCAAACTTGCGCCTTATGAGAGCAATCAAACAACCCATTACTCAGTGGTGGATAAAGACGGTAACGCGGTGGCGGTGACCTATACGCTGAACACCACCTTCGGTACGGGTATTGTCGCGGGCGAGAGCGGTATTCTGCTTAATAACCAGATGGATGATTTCTCCGCCAAACCGGGCGTGCCGAACGTTTACGGGCTGGTGGGCGGTGATGCTAACGCCGTCGGGTCGAACAAACGTCCGCTGTCATCGATGTCACCAACCATTGTGGTGAAAGACGGTAAAACTTGGCTGGTGACTGGCAGCCCAGGCGGGAGCCGGATTATCACCACTGTGCTGCAAATGGTAGTGAACAGTATCGATTACGGAATGAACGTTGCCGAAGCGACCAATGCGCCGCGTTTCCACCATCAGTGGTTGCCAGACGAGCTGCGTGTCGAGAAAGGATTTAGCCCGGATACGCTCAAGCTGCTGGAAGAAAAAGGTCAGAAAGTGGCGCTGAAAGAGGCGATGGGTAGCACACAAAGCATTATGGTTGGGCCGGACGGTGAGTTGTACGGCGCATCCGACCCGCGCTCGGTGGATGATTTAACGGCGGGGTATTAATATCTTAAGCCCTCTCCCGGTAGGTGAGGGCTTAAATGACCAACTTAGATTGCAAATTCTTTACTTCACCCGCGCCATAAAATACGCATCGATATATTCGCCATTACGCAAAGCGTACTTCTTACCGGTTCCTTCAATCTCAAAGCCGAATTTTTTATAGACCTTAATTGCCGGGGCGTTATCGACAAACACGGTTAGTTCAATACGATCTACCCGCAGCCAGTTGTCGCACATTTCAGTCATCTCTCGCATCAGGGCGCTGGCGACGCCGCGATTGTGCCAGCGGGAGTCGACGCAGATACCAAAATCGGCAACATGACTGCGGCGCGGGCGTTGCTGCACGTCAATGGTGAGATGACCCACGACGGTTCCATCAATACAGGCGACTAACTGTTTGATGCCGGGACGATCGGCGAGTCGCTCCTGCCACATATGATCGGAAGGATGAGGCACCTGTAGCGTGTTGTAATACACCTCCGGCTGGGCGTGGATTTGCCGAATGGCCTCGTAATCGCGCGTTTCAGCGTGGCGTATCACTATCTCACTCATTCCTCAGTCCTCTTTGGGGTAAATGTCCCTTTCAACATCATTGACTTTCAAATGCGAGTCAAATGCATTTTTTTGCAAAAAGTGTTGGACAAGTGCGAATGAGAATGATTATTATTGTCTCGCGATCAGGAAGACCCTCGCGGAGAACCTGAAAGCACGACATTGCTCACATTGCTTCCAGTATTACTTAGCCAGCCGGGTGCTGGCTTTTTTTTTGCTTTCGTTCCTGCCAGGCTGACTTGCTATTTTGCCCACGGGAAGTGCTCGTGTTGAGACAAATGCAAAATTGCCTGATGCGCTACGCTTATCA
>NZ_AEJZ01000201.1:0-16653 GCF_000208525.1 Escherichia sp. TW14182 | reverse complement strand
TACAAAATCATGCAAATTCAATATATTGCATGAGCCATGTAGGCCTGATAAGACGCGTAAGCGTCGCATCAGGCAATGAATGCCCGATGCGACCAGCTTCTTATATCAGAACAGCCCCAACGGTTTATCCGAGTAGCTCACCAGCAGACACTTGGTTTGCTGATAATGCTCCAGCATCATCTTATGGGTTTCGCGTCCGATGCCCGACTGTTTGTAGCCGCCAAACGCCGCATGTGCCGGGTAAGCGTGATAACAGTTGGTCCACACGCGCCCGGCCTGAATGCCACGCCCCATCTTATAGGCCAGATTACCGTTACGACTCCAGACACCAGCGCCCAGGCCATATTGCGTGTCATTCGCCAGCTCCAGCGCCTCTTCCATCGTTTTGAAGGTGGTCACCGCCAGCACCGGGCCAAATATCTCTTCCTGGAACACACGCATATTGTTCTGACCAAACAGAATCGTCGGTTCGAGGTAGTAGCCGTCTTTCAGTTCGCCTTCCAGCAGCTTACGCCGCCCGCCGGTAAGCACATCCGCCCCCTCTTTTTTACCGATATCAATGTAATTGAGGATGGTTTCCAGTTGCCCGTGAGAAACCTGTGCGCCCATTTGCGTCACGCTGTCGAGCGGGTTACCGCTACGAATGCTTTCAACACGACGGATGGCGCGTTCCATAAAGCGTTCGTAGATAGACTCCTGCACTAAAGCACGGCTCGGACAGGTACAGACTTCGCCCTGGTTGAAGGCGAACAGTGCAAACCCCTCCAGCGCCTTATCGAAGAAAGCATCTTCTTCATCCATAACATCGGCAAAGAAGATATTTGGCGACTTACCGCCCAACTCCAGCGTCACCGGAATAATGTTCTGCGTGGCGTACTGCATAATCTGCTGACCGACTTCCGTTGAGCCGGTAAACGCCACTTTGGCGATACGTTTTGAGGTCGCCAGATATTCACCGATTTCGCCGCCCGCACCGTTGACCACGTTCACCACGCCTGGCGGCAGTAAATCACCGACGATCTCCATCAAAAGCAACACTGAAAGCGGGGTAAGTCGTGCGGGTTTTAGCACCACGCAGTTGCCCGCCGCCAGCGCGGGAGCCATTTTCCAGCTCGCCATCAGCAACGGGAAGTTCCACGGGATAATCTGCCCCACCACGCCTAACGGTTCGTGGAAGTGATAAGCCACAGTTTCGCTATCGACTTCACTGATCCCACCTTCCTGCGCCCGAATACACGAGGCGAAATAGCGGAAATGGTCAATCGCCAGCGGCACATCGGCAGCACTGGTTTCGCGGATGGGCTTGCCGTTATCCCAGGTTTCTGCCGTCGCTAACAGTTCGAGGTTTTGTTCCATTCGATCCGCAATCTTAAACAGAATCGCCGCGCGATCCTGCACCGAGGTATGCGCCCATTTGTCTTTCACTTTATGCGCGGCATCCAGCGCCAGATCGATGTCGCGTTTGCCCGAAGACGCCACTTCGCACAGTAGCTGCCCGGTCACCGGCGTCAGGTTCTGGTAATACTCGCCGTCGGCGGGTGCTACCCATTCGCCGCCGATAAAGTTGTCATAGCGAGCTTTTAACTTGAGGGGGAAACCATACTCGCCGGGCTTAATCTGTGCTGAAGGGGGATTGTTGGTCATGGTAGTCTCCTTGCGGTGTGAGGTATAACAAGGGTAGACGTGACTGGCGAAATCTTCGCCAGCGGGTGATAGCTTTACGACAGCAATCACGAATTTACGGGCAAGGATTACAGAGATAGTTAAAAAAGCGGCTGACAATTTGCCAGCCGTTGTGGGAATGATGATTACATCGCAGCGCGATAAATCGCCACAATTTCTTCGTGAGTTGCCTGAATCGGGTTAGTAAATCCGCAGGCATCTTTCAGAGCATTGGTCGCCAGTACCGCGAAATCTTCTTCTTTCACGTTCAGATCGCGCAGACCTGCCGGAATATCGACTTTCTTCGCCAGTTCGCGGATAGCGTTAATGCAGGCTTCTGCACCTTCCGCGTCGTTTTTACCTGTCACGTTCACACCCATTGCAGCAGCGCAGTCACGCAGACGTGCGGCGGCTACTTTGCTGTTGAATACCTGAACGTGCGGCAGCAGAACGGCGTTACATACACCGTGCGGCAGATTGTAGAAACCGCCTAACTGGTGCGCCATCGCATGAACATAACCCAAAGACGCATTGTTGAACGCCATACCGGCGAGGAACTGGGCATAAGCCATCGCTTCACGCGCTTTCGCATTGCTGCCATCTTGTACGGCTAACGGCAGGTTTTCGGCAATCATGGTCACGGCTTTCAGTGCGCAAGCGTCGGTGATCGGCGTGGCGGCAATAGACACATACGCTTCGATAGCGTGTGTTAAGGCATCCATACCCGTTGCGGCGGTCAGTGACTTCGGCATACCGATCATCAGAGAGGAGTCATTGACAGAAAGCAGCGGAGTCACGTGTTTATCCACAATCGCCATTTTGATATGGCGTGCTTCGTCAGTAATAATGCAGAAACGGGTCATTTCAGACGCAGTACCCGCCGTGGTGTTGATGGCGATCATCGGCAACTGCGGTTTTGCAGAGCGGTCAACGCCTTCGTAATCGCGAATATCACCGCCGTTGGCTGCCACCAACGCAATGCCTTTCGCACAATCGTGCGGAGAACCACCACCTAAGGAAATCACGCTATCGCAATTATTTTCTTTCAGCAGTTTGAGGCCTGCGGCGACGTTTTCCGTAGTTGGGTTAGGCTGGGTGCCATCATAAATAACGCTAAAAATATTGCGTTCTTCCAGTGCTTTTTGCACATCGCCCGCCATACCTAATTTCGTTAACATATTGTCAGTAACAATTAATGTACGGGTAAAGCCATAGTCTGCCATCATATTCATTGCATCATTCAATGAATCAGCGCCGATGACATTCACTGAAGGAATAAAAAAGGTTGAAGCTGCCATAAAACACTCCTGGAAGAGTAAAAAGGGCTGGCAGATTACAAAGTATTTTCATTCGGAAATATGATCGACATTACCGTTTATTAAAATATTTTTAATAAAAAGCACGTTACATTCATCAAATAACGTGCTTCCTTAATATTAATAAGAATTTTGTATTAATTCATATTTATTATGAATTAATCATTTCCTTATTTTTCGGGAAATAATAATGCATCGCGCAATAAATGATCATTTCCACGACGCCGCGTAAAGCCAATACGGTCAAAATATTCCAGAATCTGAATTGCCAGCTTTCGGCCTACACCTAAGCGATCGCGGAAATCCGCCGCGCAGGTTGAGCCACATTCCTGATCGAGATCGCGGATCATATTGGCAAATTCAACAATCCGATCATTACGGTAATAACGATCTTTGACGATCGCCGTAATTATCCCCTGCTGCGCCGCCTGGCGTAGTGTCAGCCGCATTGCCTGCTCGTCGGTTCCCGTCTCTTTTGCCAGGTCACGCACCCACCACGGCTCGTCACCAAACAGCGGCTCTGCTTTTTGCCAGATGGCCTGCTGCTCTTCGCTGAAGCCCGCTTTGTGATCCGGCAGATGCAGCCAGCCGTGGTGGCTGTGGATATCGCCGCTTTCGCGCATCTTTTCAATCAACAACAGTACCAGAGCTTCATCTTCCATCGGCAACGCCATACGCCGCAGGCGCTCGCGCCCCGGACCTGGTTCGTCGCGATGCTGCTCATGATAAGCCGCTAATGTGTCGAGGATTTTCCGCTGCCAGCGGGCGGCAACCGGCGCATTCAACAAGCTATAACCAGCCTGAATATAGCCAGGCTGTTGCAGCAGTTCGCGCATCCCTTCGCCGTTGAGCTGTCTCGCCCAGGCGAAATCGGCAAGATTCACCGCTCCGCGTTCCAGATGAACCGTCAGTGCGTCGGCATCGCTTTGTGTGCGTGCAAGAGACGCCAGCCATTGCAGATATTCCGGCTTACGCTTACCGCGACGCGGCGGGTTAAGCATCACCACACGCGCCCCCGCCAGCGTGTTGCGAGCCGAGATATCGCGCAGCACTATGCGATCGTTATCCGCCAGCCACAGAGGCGTGTCGAACACCAGCTCGGCAAGGTTATCTTCCAGCAGCGAAACGCGCCCCGTAACGTGGCTGGCGGCGTGGTGAATATGCAGCGGCTGCCACTGGGTCAACGGTACATGAGTTTGTAGCTCGACAATCACCCGCGTGAACGGCTCCGGCGGCGCATCGGCAAGCAGCCAGTCGCCACGGTTAATCTGTTCTTTCTCCGCATCACCGGCGATGTTAAGCGCAATACGTTGCCCGGCATGGGCGGTTTCTGTTGGTTGATTTTGCGCATGGAGAGCACGCACGCGCATCGGCTTATTTACACCAGTCAGCCATAGTGAATCGCCTACCTTCACTTCCCCGCTTAACGCCGTACCAGTGACCACCAGCCCGGCACCTTTTACGGTAAAAGCGCGGTCGATAGCGAGGCGGAAAGTATGTTGGCTGGCGTGTTCACGTTCAGGCAACTGAAGCAGATGTTCGCGCAGGGCATCAATTCCCCGACCTTCGGTTGCTGCGGTGACAAACAGTTTTGCCTCAGCAAAACCGTATTCCCGCAGCACCTGCTTTACCTGACGTTCAACCTCATCAACACGCGCTTCGTCCACGCGATCGGCTTTAGTCAGCGCCACTGTCAGCATCGGGTTACCGGTAAGCTGCAAAATCGCCAGATGCTCACGGGTCTGCGCCATCACACCGTCATCGCAAGCCACCACCAGCAGCGCGTGATCGATACCACCCACGCCCGCCAGCATGTTGGAAAGAAACTTTTCATGACCGGGAACGTCGATAAAACCAGGCACGCGCCCATCTGGCTGCGGCCAGTAGGCATAGCCGAGATCGATAGTCATTCCGCGCTTTTTTTCTTCCGGCAGACGGTCGGCATTTACGCCAGTAATCGCCTGCAATAAGGTTGTTTTGCCGTGGTCAACGTGTCCGGCAGTCGCAATAATCATTTCAACAACATCTCCATAAACCGTTGCTCATCTTCAAGGCAGCGTAAATCCAGCCACAATCGTCCGTCATAAATACGACCAATCACCGGCACCGGCAATTCACGCCAGCGGGCGGCTAATGCCTCAAGGTGGCTGCCACGTCCGTCATGGGGTGTAAACGTTAATGCCGCGCTCGGCAGGCGATCAACCGGCAGCGAACCACTGCCAATCTGCGAAAGACACGGCATAACCTGTACCGCAAACTCCGCGCCGTAATGTGCGGCAAGGGGAGCCTGTAAACGTTGCGCCTGGATTTGAATAACCTCTGCACTGCGAGTAAGCAGACGCAGGGTCGGTAATTTTTCGCTCAGTGCTTCGGGGTGCAAATAAAGACGCAGCGTCGCTTCCAGCGCCGCGAGGGTCATTTTATCCGCGCGTAATGCACGTTTCAGCGGATGGCTTTGCAGGCGGGAAATCATCTCTTTCTTACCAACGATGATCCCTGCCTGCGGCCCGCCTAACAACTTGTCGCCGGAGAAGCTCACCAGGCTGACGCCCGCTGCAATCAACTCCTGCGGCATCGGCTCTTTCGGCAAACCGTACTGGCTAAGATCGACCAGCGAACCACTGCCTAAATCAGTCACTACGGGAACATCCAGCTCTTTGCCGAGCGCCACCAGTTCCGCTTCATCTATCGCTTTGGTGAACCCCTGAATGCTGTAGTTACTGGTATGTACTTTCATCAACAGTGCGGTATTTTCATTCACCGCCTGACGATAATCACTGACGTGCGTGCGGTTGGTCGTCCCCACTTCGTGCAGGGTACAGCCAGCCTGACGCATGACGTCAGGGATACGAAACGCGCCGCCGATCTCCACCAGTTCGCCACGAGACACCACCACCTCTTTACCGCTGGCAGTGGCCGCCAACATCAACAATACCGCCGCCGCATTGTTATTGACGATACAGGCATCTTCCGCCCCCGTAATGCGGCACAGCAGTTGCGCCAGCGCGCGATCGCGATGCCCGCGTCCGGCGTCGTCCAGATCGTACTCCAGCGTCACCGGCGAACGCATAGCCTGCGCAACGGCTTCCACCGCTGCTTCCGCCTGTAAAGCTCGCCCAAGATTGGTATGCAGTACGGTTCCCGTCAGGTTGATCACCGGACGCAGCGCGCTCTGCGCTTCTTTCGTCAACCGGGCATCGACTTCTTGCGCCCAGTTCTCACACCACGCGGGCAGCGTCTGGCTGTCACGAATCACTTCTCGCGCTTCGTCAAGCATCTGACGCAGCAATTCCACCACGCGGGTGTGACCATAAGTATCACGCAAAGAAAGGAAGGAGCTATCGCGCAATAAGCGATCAATAGCCGGAAGTTGACTATAGAGGGAACGCGTTTCGGTTGTCATAGGAAACCTGGCTGATCAAGGCCCTCTCACACGGAGAAGGGCGTTTAACATAACCACGGATTGTAACGTGAGATGGGTCAGGAGGACATATCGCGCATCAAGCCTTTGGTGGTTCGGTGCGGGCAAAACTTTCGCGGCTAAACAAGTTTTCGACCAGTTTGACTAAGTGTGGGCGGTCAACACACCAGCCCGGCGCAACGCGGCGGAAATTGAGATATCCGACGGCACAGGCAATAGCGATCGTCGCCAGATTGACCGTATCGGTTTTGAGCGTGCCATCGACCAGATATCCTTCCAGCACATCCAGACTGCGGTTGATTTTCTCCCGCTGGCGTAACAATTCATCTTCAGACTGCTGCGCCGCCGGACGCGCCTGTTCGCGCACCGACACCAGCCCGGCATCCATAATGCCATCTGCCAGCGCCTCAATTTTGCGCACTCGCAACGACTCCAGCGGATCGCGCGGCAACATCGCCGGAGCGACATTCATTAATTCAATATATTCAGCGATGATCGGCGAATCAAACCAACATTCGCCCTCTTCGGTCACCAGCACCGGCACTTTCCCTAACGGGTTAAATTGCGCCACGCCGTTGTCCGCGTTATAGGGCAGTTCATTAATAAATTCGAAAGTTATGCCCTTTTCTAACAACAGAATAGAAAGTTTGCGTACAAACGGGCTGGTGTAGCTACCGATAAGTTTCATGCCATGTCCTTTGTATTAACAAAATATGAGTATGACCCAGGGTTAAAAAAAAGGCAGATGTTATTGATATGAGTGTGATGACAAACACAAGATGACCCGATACGTACGCATATCGGGTCTTGTAGATGAAACGATCTTTTTAAATATCAGAATGAATAGCGGATATTCGCATTGATAGCATTATCGACGTTGTACTTACCGAATGCTGATTTCTCAACGGTCAGGCCGATACGGGTATTGTCTTTAATGCGTGTATCAATCCCAATATTGGCTAACATACGACCATCTTTACCGTTGTACATCGTGGACTCACCAGCAAAATCACGGTAAGTGGTGGTGCCAGAATTCCGCAGGTCAAATTGATAACTTAAACCTGCCTTCGCTGTAACCTGCCAGTCGTGCCCATCCAGCGTTTTTCCAAACTCCACTCCAGTACGACCAATCAAGGGTTTTGCCGTTTTACGTTGCATGCTGATATCCATTCCGTTGTATTGCCAGTCAAAGGTATTACCTGACAACGTGCCGTAGACAAGCTCAACCTGCGGTTCAATAAACACATCAGGTTTCCACTGATAGCGCCAACCGGTTTCAGCCCCTAAATACCAGGAGTGGGCAGTATCGTCTGCCTTACCAAGTCCCAATGTTTGCATTGTGTAATCGTCACGATGATGGACATATTTTCCGACCACATCAATATACAATCCTGAATCAAACAGGGTGGATGCGTATAAACCGCCGCCTACAGAGCGGGTTTTCCCCTGGTAACTTTCGCCACTGGCTTTGCTGTCAGTAACAGTCATCATGATACCTGTAAAAAGATCACCTCCATCAAAGTGATGTTTTTTGTCGGCACCAATTTGCAGATGCATATGGCGATCAGAGAATCCCCCCTCGCCTGAACCAGAAGTGGTCATAAACCGTGCCCAGGCACCGGCTTCTCCTTGTGTATCGCGTAGATCACCCATACGTCGGTTAAGGTTATTCACCTCAGATAAGAAGTTCCTGTAACGGATATCCATAAAACGTTGACTTTCATTGAGTGCAGCATTATTACGCTGAACATCGAATCCTTTCAGACGCCACTGTGTGGCACCATCAGTATTTACCACCTCAACATCAGGAGTCATTGAGTGAAAACCCATCTGTTGAGGCACAGTTTTAAACGCCTGAGTATTGTTGGTTCCATTTTCTGCCGTGATCAACGGAATATCACCGACAGACATTTCGTTAAGCGGTCTGGTCGGTTTTACATACAGAATATTGTTCTCTGCGATTAACTTATCGAGAACCGTAATATTGCTGCTGGTTTTACCATCGGTGGTCATCACAAGCTGGCTGTTAGATAGTGCCAGATTTTGCATTTGAGAAGACGAGTTAAGCTTCCACAATGTCTGGTCAATACTAACATTGGCCCCAGGTGCGTTGATATCACCGGAATAGTAGATGCCTGATGAAGTACCTTGGTTCGTACTAACACCAATATTAATGGTCGCATTTGAGCCGGCAGTAATATCACCACTCATCATCGTACCGGAACCAACATTCAACGTTGATCCAGAACCTTGCAAATCCCAGGCTGCCGCTGAATAAAACGCTGGCGTCGTCGATTGTTCATTCAACAAAGAGAGGGTAGTCCCTGAACCGAGCACAACATTGTCATCCGATAGTAAACCAGCCTTGCTTGTAAGCTGTGCATTATCGGTGAGTGTCAGTGCCGAACGGGTCAACGTACTGTACTCACTGATAGTTGCACCAGGGGAAGATACATTTATAGTACTATCCGTACTATTTATTCCACCCGTAAAAAATTCATTAATATTTAAAGTAGAGTTATTGGTCAGAGATACATTTCCATAAAATGTACTTTTATCTGAGTCCTTTGTCGCTTTTGATTGACCTTGTTGCGGAATAACCTGTACTTTCTTTTCATTACTGTCATTCAGATCAATATAGACATCTTCACTGCCAAGGGTGACAGATGAGTTATCTGCACTAATATCAGTAGTGAGCTGCGCATTTCGTCCAAGATAAAACGAGGTGTCTTTCAGAACAAGAGACTTCATACTGAATTGTCGAGTCTCCCAATCATCCTGTGTAAATGACACTGGTTGTGTTAATACTGAGTCATCTCCTAGTTTTTTGAGAGTATTTGCTACTGACTGACTAGTCACCGCATGAGGAACAGGATGCCCCTGAAAAAACAATTTTCCACCATTTTGTTCAAAATTATCATTTATATTTATACCACCATCAACAATAAAATCACCTGAATTATTGGTGGCGTTATTTGTCACAGACAAATCATTCTTAAAATTCCCATGATAAATAGTTGCTGTTTTTTCATTTAACGAAAGTGTCAGTCTGGCCAACCCGCCATTACTTGTAATAATTGCACCGTCATCAAAAGCATTTAATTTGTGGAAAGTCAGATCATTCCCATTAATATCAAGCGTACCTCCACGATATCCCCAATAAATATTATCTGGGTTAACCTGATTTTCATCAGAAAGAATTACAGTAGGGCGACCACTAACAAGAGATACCCTACTAAAAGCCTGAACTTTCCCCTCGCCATCGGGTCTCTGAGCCAGAATAACTGTGCCATCACCAGTATTCAGGCTTCCACCATTAATCCCGGAGCCATCAATTTTCAACGTCCCCGTGCCTAATTTATGCAGCGCATCTCCTGACACGCCGTTGACCTGCCAGTCAACAACGTGTCCATCATTGACAATGATACCGCCCCCAATCCAGGTCTGATCATCCAGCGGTTTCACCACATAGTCATCATTAAAAGTTAGCGCCCCAGCCCCCTGAGTCACCGAATTTTCTAAAACAATTGTACCGTCTCCAGAAAATTCCAGATTTTTCCCATAGTTGAGATTTGAGCCTATCTGACCATGCATGCCCCAGGAATTATTTCCCTGAACTAACTGACCTATTCCTGTAGTACTGTCGAAAGTCCAGAGAATATCCCCGCTCCCGGCCTCACTGGTAACAGGTTTATCAGTATCAGCATTTATATTTGCGGTGATTTGCGCTGTTGGTATAACAACATACCAGTTGGTACTCCCTGTAGTTCCTGCATACGCACTGAGTACTCCCACAAGAACCCATTTATTTAGAGTTGTATCCCATCCAAATAGCGGTGAACCACTGTCACCGGGGGTCCCATAAGACGCAAGGGCACCATTGCCAGCATTTGTCACAAATGACCAGTCTGAGATTGATGGCGTAGGAACAATCCCCCCAGTAAGATAACTATAAGCACCGTTCAGAGTATAATATCTTTGTTTATTTTTATATATTTGTGTCCCTGTACCTATCCTGTAGAAGGCTGGAAATCTGTTTACATTTTTATATGTTCCCTTGGCTGTTCCTGCACTAGTGACCTCTACAGGAACCACATCTGTTACCAGTTTATTTAACCTCGGTGTATGGAAATCTCTCGCTGAGTAGTTATTTCTGTCTACTAATTTATAATTACTCGTACCAAACCGTACACTACTATAGCCACCATTATGCTTCACACTGACGACATACTGTGGATCAACAAGCGTGGCAACGCCCAATAGCCTATCCACAGATGAAAAATCAGGCATTGGCGCTTTATTTAACGTAGTTACTAATGTTCCTGAGTTATTAAACAACTCAATACCTTCCGTTCCTGGAATAAAGCCACCCTTATTTTCGGCAAAGTCTCGATACACCTGGTATGGAAGCAAGTTATTAACAACAGATGCTTCTGCAGCAGTCATGCCAACCAAATGCGACATGGCTGCAGAAAGAAAAACAGTTATAGCATTTATTTTTCTCATATATTATATCCAGCGATATATAAAATAACAGAATGCTTGATAGCTTCAAGAAAGCACAGTGTAAACCAGAAATTTCATACAAATAAGAAAAAATATACAATAGAATAAGAATATATCATTTATAGCTATTTTTAGACGTATCACACGATTCTTTTATTTCAGACAAGGAGGCTGTATACAAAATGCAATATTGCTTCGTAGTTCTCACTCTTCTTCCACACATTAATATGCATCGAAAGCAATTCAGTGACAGCAATATCTGTGTATTCAGCAAGTTTCAGAACTTTGCTGCATTATTCTAGTGACAGATACTTATGCGGCTTCCTGCTGGTTGCTACTGTTTTTGCCATGTGAGCCATGCATATCCACTATCGCCAATCTCGCCAAGAGCTATTTCTGTCTCCTGGTATGTAATAACCATCATCCCCATAACTAAATTTAACTCTTTGATAGTTACCATTATACCTAACGTTGACGAGATACTTGTAGGGAAACAAGTTTAGTCTCTTGTAAGGTTTATTGAGCTGAAATCGATATTGAGAAGGGTTAGATACCATGACGATGGCTATCATTTTTATCACGTATAGGAATATTTTCCCCTCGGGGGAGCTTTCCTGATTTTTACAAAATCACGATACTTTTGTAATTATATCGAGAATTAGCGATTAACTATTCACATAGTTCTCCAGTCACAAACACAAGATACATCTTCTCCAAAAATATAGTTAATAACAATAAAAAAATAAACGAACAAGATAGTGCTACTCACTTAAGAATGGTCAAATTTGCTCACAATCTTCCACTCAATTCCATATTGTGATGCTTTATTATCGTAAAAAAATATTTTTTCCACAAAGACAACACTCTCAAAAACAAAATAATATTTAAGGGCATATTGTTCAAAACAAATTTTTAAATAGAATACCAAACTGCAAGCATAAATGTGTTTCACTCGTTAAAAAGCTTGCCATCTTATTTATATTATTTTTTGCTACTTGAGGTTATTGAAATGAAAAAAAGCCTGATCGCCATCACCATTTCATTATTTGTTGGTAGTTCTGTTTCCGCT
Source organism: Escherichia sp. TW14182 (assembly GCF_000208525.1). Classification (NCBI taxonomy): domain Bacteria; kingdom Pseudomonadati; phylum Pseudomonadota; class Gammaproteobacteria; order Enterobacterales; family Enterobacteriaceae; genus Escherichia; species Escherichia sp. TW14182. Next base: position 4,679 of record NZ_AEJZ01000201.1, on the reverse strand, counting down.
ATCGCAGCAACACCAGCATCAGGTACTCAAATTGGCAGCGGTACATTAGCTGTAACTGGCTCTACAGGAGAATCTGCATGTTCAGTATCTTTCCCAACATCAGTTACGGTGCCAAGCTTTTCAAAAGCTGATTTTAATGCAAAGTCTACAAGGGAAGTTATCACATCTCAAAATGCGGGCAATATTACTTTCACTGGGTGTAGTGGCCAGTCGGTTAATCTCAAAGTAACTGCAAGCAATACAATTAGCGGTAATGGTTATATTGCATACCCTGTAGTCAATGGCAAAACACAAGGACAATATGGAGTGGTTGTTGGTCTTGAAAAGGACAGTGTCTTTCAATACATTCAGATAAATAGAGATGATGCTAATTTCCAAAATATTACCGTAGGAGACGATAATTACTCTATTCCTGTAACCGTAAGCTCATATAAAATGGGAACTAACTCCGCCGACATTAGCTATGGCACTTACAACGTTAACTTCGTATTCACTGCCACATATGCATAATTAAAAACAAAGCATGGCTATTTTTAATAGTCATGCTTTTTAAGGTGATCGTATGAAATTTATAAAACTGATACCTTTAATTACCATATTATATTCCAGCATCGTTCTCAGTCAAGGCAGTGGAGTAAACTTAGCATCAACGCGAGTTATTTTTGATTCAATGAAAGAAAACTCCTCATTAAAAGTTCAAAATAACTCTAGCAATAGTTTATGGCTTTTAAGATCTTGGATCTCTACTTACGATGATGATAAAAAAGTGACTAATTTCATCATTACGCCTCCTTTATATAGAATTCAACCATCAGAGAGTTTTCAGTTACGTATAAATAAACTGGATAATACACTTCCAGAAGAGAAGGAATCAATTTTTCGAATAAATGTATTGGCTATACCACCACAATCCATTGATAATAAAAACTCAGGATTACAATTCGCCATAAATAATCGTATTAAACTTATTTATCGTCCACATAATTTAAACATCCCTGAAAAAGTTACTAATGCTTATAAAGAACTACAGTTTTTAAACTCGACAAATCAGGTTAAGGTAAAAAACCCAACTCCATATTATATCACTATGGATGATGTGAAAATAAATGGAAAAAAAGTTACATCAATAAATGACTTTATGGTTGCGCCATATTCAACATTAACTATTCCAGAAAAAAATGCGAAAACATTGAATTATACAACAATCAATGATTATGGTGGAAAAACGCCAACTCAACACATTAAGTTTTAATACTTACTTTGATAGCTTAATCGGGGGGACAGTTTGAAATATCCAATAAAAAAATCATTATTATTGATAAGAATCACACTTCTATTTCCGGCGTTCAGTTGGGCCACTGTTTCTCCCGTACCTGGTAGCAATGGTGGATACTCATTTAACCCCGATTTTTTGCAACTATCAGACGGTGAGAATGCAAAAAATATCGATCTCAATTATTTTGCAAATGCAAGTGGTGCTGCGCCTGGACAATATACCGTTGATGTAATCATAAATGGAGAGTTGGTTGATAGCCAGGTAAAGATAGGTTTTACTGCACACGAGAATAAACTCACTGCCACACTAACTCCACAACAGTTAGAACGCTGGGGGATTGATATTGATAAGATACCTGTATCTACCCACTCTGCTTATCTGCAAAATATTACGCAGATTATTCATGGAGCTACAGAAAACTTTGATACAAATAATCAGAAGTTAGTACTAAATATACCACAAAGCTACCTCAAGCCTCAGGATTGGTTAAGCACACCGCCACATCTCTGGGATCGGGGTATGCCCGCACTGATGATTAATTATCTATTTAACGGAATGAAACAAGATAATAATGGCTATAGTAGTCGTAGCCAGTTTTTATCCCTGGACAGTTCACTGAACCTTGGTGGATGGCGCCTTCGCCATAATGGAAACTGGTCAACAAATTCATATAATAAAGAGAGCCACTGGCAACCCGTTAGTGTTTACCTACAGCATGACTATTCTTTCCTGCAGGGTGGACAATTTATTGTAGGTCAGACCTCAACGGATGGTGAAATATTTGACAGCTTTCCTTTTGAAGGGGTTCGGTTCTCATCTGATGACGGGATGATTGCGCCTGAATTAAGCCAGTATAGCCCTGTTGTTCGTGGTATTGCTTATTCGCAAGCGCAGGTATCCGTTAAACAGAACGGTGTTGTCATTTATCAGAAAAACGTTCCACCTGGACCGTTTGAATTACGTGATTTCAACCAAATCTTCTCCGGCGATCTGGAAGTAGAAATCCGTGAAGCAGATGGTAGTATCCGTCATTTTACTCAGACGACAGCCGTTTTACCTGTTCTTCAACGTCAAGGACGATTACGATATAACTTGGCATTTGGGAAATATCGCCCAAGCTCTACTTTCAATAGTAGTGTGACTGAGCCTCATTTTATTCAATCTTCGGCAGCAATCGGATTACCTGATGAATATACATTTTATGGTGGAGGGATTAAAGCAGATAACTATTCAGCACTCCTACTAGGTATAGGTAAATACTCCGATTTTTGGGGAGCATTCTCCCTAGATATCGCCCACGCTCGCTCGCAATTTTCTCAGCGTTATAAAGATCTCGGTAACCAACAAGGACAATCTTACCGCTTTATGTACTCACGTGGTTTTGGTGAGACGAATACGACATTAAATATTACTGGCTATCATTATGCCACCCGTGGTTACTACGATTTTGATGAGTTACAACAAATTCAATCGGGATACGTTGATGACAGAAATATAAACAGCTATCACCAACGTTCACGTATATCAACAACGATAAATCAAGACATTCAGGATTGGGGGCAACTCTATCTTTCAGCAAGTAAAGATCAGTACTGGGATACAGCTGATGGATATAATCTATCTGCAAGTTATTCACCCCCATTTCGCTATATCTCAGCAATGTTATCATTCGGATATAACAAAAGCCCGTACTACCACAAGCCAGATAGGTCTCTATTTCTATCTATTTCGGTGCCACTCAATTCATTACTGAGTGGAAATAACAACCTATTCTTAACCAGTAATACCATTACGAATAATGGCCAGATTCAACAACAGGTTGGATTAAGTGGTTCTACACAGGGCGGTGAATTTACCTATGCTGTTGCGCAAGGCTGGCAGAATCAAAACAAAGGAAAATTAGGAAATGTCAACCTTAACTATCTAGGGCCATATGCGCAAATGAGCGGTGGTTATGCCTGGCAGCAAAAAGCAAGGCAGTGGACATACGGAATTGGCGGCGGTATTGCGTTGCATCCACATGGCATAACCCTTTCCCAGCCATTAAGCCTGAACAGTGCTAGTGCTCTGGTTCAGGCTCGCGATGCTGCCAACGTGAGAGTATTGAACGGCTCAGGTATTTACACGGACTGGCGTGGATATGCTGTTGTCCCTTATTTGAATCCTTATAACCGAAATCAAATTTCGCTTGATGTAAATAGTGCTAAGGATAACATCGAGCTGCTAAATACAGATGTTACGGTTATTCCTGCTCGAGGAGCCTTGGTTTCCGCTCCGTTTAAAGTTAATGTAGGGAATAAAGCAATGATCACCTTGATACAGAAGAATGGTAAACCGGTGCCATTTGGTAGCCTAGTGACGTTAGATTCTGAAAATAGTACTAATAGTAGTATTGTGGCCGATCAGGGGCAGGTATACATGTCTGGGTTACCAGAAGAGGATATGCTTGTTGCACAATGGGGAGATGACCCCTCTCAACAGTGTAAGGCAAACTACAAATTAAAAAATAAAAAAGGGAAATTCAACGAACTTACTTTGCGATGCCAATAGCTGATTACTTATTAGACGAATAACCCTACATGTATGCTGAGGAATCCCCAGTAGCAGACGGGTAAAAAAGGACGGGCATAGTGTTTTGTGATCTACTGGTTTTGCTAACAATTTAGGGAGCTCACCTTTATGCCCGTTCGCTTTTTATGCCAGAAGTTTTTCCGTAATAATTTGGCTCCATTTTATCAGTACCACCAGCGTGTAATTCCTGACGCCACTGCTGCACTCAGTCAGGGCGCATCCCCATCCTTACCAGTATTGGACGCTATCTGCCCAGTAATGCTCAGTTTAAAAACAAGCTTAAGCACATCGCTGGCGGCAACACAGTTCACATCATGTAATAGCCTCAGTCGGAATAATTTGAAAACCAACCAGCACCTTAGTTTAAGACAACGCCCACTTACGTAGGTAGTATCAACCCCCTCCGCATAACCTCGTCCATACAGCCCCAGACTGTTCGTATGACTAAGAAAATTGTCCGCATTTATTTAAATATTGAAATTTACATAGCAGTATGTATATGAAAGGCTGTTGTTATGCGACGATCTATGTGAAAATAGTTTCCATATACTGAATTTACTACATAAAAAAAATAACAATCATCACTATAATTTAGATTGGTAAAATGCGTCTTATGTTTTGCAGAATGGGCATCTTATCTGCACCCCAAATACATACCAATTCAAAAATTGTGATTCACTATGTAGACTAGATAGGCGCATCATATCAGATTTTTTTTGTATGTTGCCAGTTTCAAAATTATTTCACCTAGTTATTACAGTTTTTTTATCAAATTTTATTATTTTTTATGTGGATATTAAAAGTAGTTTATTTTATAGTTTCCTCATAATCA
>NZ_AEJZ01000202.1:0-6997 GCF_000208525.1 Escherichia sp. TW14182 | reverse complement strand
CTCATCATCAGAAAGAAAGGCCATCTCTGTGTTCTGAACTTTCAGTTTACGTATACCGCGTACAGGGTTCGCGTTGTGAAAGACCTCAGCTTCAATCAGCACCGTGAACATGGTAGACAGAACGCATAAATCACGATTAATACTGGACGGCATTAATCCGGCCTGTAATTTCTCTGACCGATATTCAAGCATAAATTTTCGCGTCATCTGACTGGCGCGAGGATCTCCCATTTCACGAATAACCTTCCCTAGCCTGACCCTGTAGCTATCCCCGTAAGCCTGATTACGCCCGTCAAGCATCCACCACGCATCAAGCAGCTCTGATAATCGCCGCTGATCAGCTGGCTTAGCCTGCCATGGCTTGTCATGGAAGTTCTGTAACACATACTTCTCAAACTCCTGAGCCTTTGATTTCAGGGTAAAGGTTTTCCGAATCCGCTTTCCTTCCGCCCCCTGAGGTCTGACATCAACCCGATAACGTCCGTCTTTGAGTTGCTTAATCGACATGATTAGCCCCTCCAACGGATAAATTAACTAAACACTCCTTGCGAGATGTAATTCGCTCAATGTGTAAAGTCAGCCAACATTGCGGCCTGATCGGGGTGATTTTTGGGTAATGCCGATTGAAGCCTGATCGTCCTCCGACTGAATGGAGCCATCAAGAGAGAGAGCCGGAGCAACCTGCCCGGCAGCGGGAAATGTTTTGTCGTGAAGTATCCACATAGTGTATTTTTCGAATCGCTCGACTTGGATTACTTTTTCTACAACCTCAATTCGCGCAGGTTTATATCCAGACTCATAATTTCCTATAGTCCCTACAGAAACCCCCGTTACTTGCGAAAACTGAGATTGGGTAAGTTTTTCCGCATTTCTGATCGCCTTTAGTTTTTTGGCATAATCTCTTGACATGTTCACCATACGATGAGTATCCTCTCTTCATTCTTCACCACAAGGTGAAGTAAACAAACCAAAACAAACCATCACAAGGCGCGACAAGCGCACCAACACAAGAGGATAACAAATGCGGGACTTCATTGCCGATAAAGAGTTATCTGACCACCAACCACTTCAGGAAAGTGACACACTCAGCGGATCCATTGATGCCGCCAACAACGACGAACACGAAGAAAACAAGAAAAAGCGCTCTTACAAAAAAGGAGCAAATTTACGGCTGGATGGTCCGATCGCCGGGCTTTGCTCTCTGGAAAGAGGCGCGGCATATATTGGGCTAACAAAAGCCGCACTGCGCATGGCCCTTAATCGCGGTCAAATGCCGGGACACAAAACGCGCACAAACCCGGAAGATGAAGATTCAGACGGCGTATGGTGGTTTAACACCAAAGAATGGGACGCACTTGCTGACGAGTTACCAGAGCTTGAGCCACCAGAATGGCACAACTGGAAAAGCTACTGGACGTATGACCGCCAGAAAAGAAAGTTCTCTCCAGCCGACAAAGAAGACTGCCAGACCGTTAACGGAAAACGGGTTTATATGGGTAGAAGCTCAAAACTGGAAAGACGCAGAGATCACGAGAGCGATTTATCATGAGCAACATCAAGAGCGTCGACGCATTCTTTGCACGCCCGAAAGAACAACGAGACGCATGGTTGCTGTGGCTGGGACTTTGAAATGACAAACCACGAAGATAAAGCACTACTGGAACGACTGGAAGCCCTGAAAAACGAAAAACCACACCAGAAGCTTTTGCTGGTTTTTCCGGGCAAACCGCAGATTGAAATCAGCGTTGACTACCACGAATTACACAGAACGTTCGCTGACCTGATGGCATTTAAATCAAAGCTTCAGAATGGCGAAGATTTGAAAAGTGTCACCCTGCATCCTGACGATGAATACGGTCATTTTTGTCGAGATGACGTCAAAGAGACGATTGGAATGATTTTAGAACCAATATACGGCGTCATGCTCCGTTTTCCTGCTGAAGAAGCACTGGAACTTTACGGGCAGATTCTGAATAACAAATCAATGCTAATTGAGCCACGAAATATATCGGGGGCTTGTACCCCCGATATAAAAGAAAGTCAAGACCTTCAAGTTGACTCAGTAAAAATGAACCGGCGGTACCTCAAAAAAGGGAAGTTCCTCGGATTCATAAATCAATGACGTGATTTAGAGCTTAAGGATTCTGTAATCTCAGCCTTTGAGATGTATTGCTGAAGAAAAACAACAAGGTCTTTTGCTTGCTCAAGAGTTAAGGCCGTAAACAACTCTCCAGCTTTAGGTAACTCAGTATCGTTACCTAAATCATAATGGAAACGTAGGCAGGCATGATTATTAACACTCAGACACTCAAGTTCACTGGGCGTATAAACAGGTACTGATTTTTGAGTCATATAAACCTCATTTGTGGTTGGTTAAACACGCGCCCTTTACAGCCCCTTCAAGACTGCGGGCGCCGGAAAAATACCACAAAACCATGCGCCGGACATGGCTAAAACCCGGCACAAATTCGCAACAGCAGCAGGATATTTTTGTATGAAGCAACGACGTAATTCTTCACAGCAACGCTTCCGCAACGGGGCAGAACGCCATGCTAACCGTTTCGCTACCAGTGCATCACGCAGCAGCTCTCGTTACAGCCTGAGCGAAACACACGCAACGCCGGATGGCCACCCAGTAAAACAAATCGGCGAGCATGCCTGGCTGATTGAGAAAGCTGGAATCGTGGTCCATAAATGCCCACGCAATCCGTTTACCGGAAATCGCATTTTTGCACTAAGCAGCGGCGACAATCAGTTCGGGCAGGATTTCACATTATACGAAGCACTACGCACGGTTGATCGTCTGCTTCGCGGACAAAGTTTTATTAAACAGACTGATTTATAACAGGTGCTTTATGACCAAAGAGCATGCACAAGGTGTATTTATCCGTTTTATTGATTTTCGCGGTGAACTGTTATTACGCGCATCAGCCATTGACGGAGTTGTTCCATCCGAAAAAAACGCAGCTACTTACGTTTATCTGAACGGTACGCGCCTGACTGTGGAGCTTCCGTACCAGACCGTACGAGAAATCATTAGCAAAGCTGAAAAGGCACGTCAGATTAATAGCGATGAACCATACATCGAAATTATCTGCATGGATTCAGAAGCTGAAATTCAGAAAGCAGATTAAAGGATATTGCGATGGACAAAGAATATAAAACTCTCATTAACAAAGCACTTGAGCAATATCATTTTGATGTAGCGGAGTACGGTCATTCTGCTGTTCCCCTAGCTCATAACTCGCTGACAGAATCGGTTCGCCACCTTCGGGAATACGCCAAAATTCGAAGGGATTTTTACGCATATAAAGAACTCGAAACTGTGGTGGGGCTTTTGTGTAAAGGGTGCATTATTGAACCATACGAACTGGAGAACGCCGCATGAGTATATTTATGTCCTGGCTTGTTCTGATTATTTCGGTGGTCTGCGCCATTGGGATTGTGCGAATTATTCATTCAGTGAAAAAGATTGAACGTTATTTCCCCGACGAATAACAGCACAACTAAACACCAGATTAAATAAGAAAACGTGAAAACAATCCGCACTCGCGGAGGTATTCGCACACACAAATAACGAGGATACAAAATGAACGCTAAAGATACAGTCACCATCACCAAACTGAAAAAAATATCAGAAATGGAAGATGCATTAGCCAGGCAGGCATTGAGAGAAGGGCTTATTCCCTTTTATGTTCGTTCAATGGCTATAGCAGAAGTCACCGCAAGTGCTGCTGGACTTATTGAAAGCCTGAACAACGAAATCAGCACTCTCAAAGCTCAATTAGCCGGCACCAACACTTCTTCCCCCAGCATTGGGAAACGGGTCTTTATCATCAACAACCCACAACAGGAATACATCATCCTGGCAGACCTGCAGGGGAGCTACATGATTGCTGCGGTTCCGGCAAATGAGAGCGAACCGCTGAGTGATGTACACATCATCAGACGCGACCGGATTGCGTTCATCGACATGGCAACCTCTTCCCCATTTAACGCATAACCCCATGAAAAACCAAAGGAGCACAGCGATGATCAAATCATTCTTAACCGTACATTTCACATCGGGCGGCATTGAATACGACGTGGAAGACAGCCTGATCGATCACGACAGAACAGCCCCCTCCCGCAGCGAGCCCGGTATTCATCACATCTGGCTTAAGAACGGGAAGCATTACACGGCTACTAACGTGATGTATGTACAGGTTCTGCGCAAAAAAAGCAGGCAACTAACGACCAGGGTACAGGAGCCACGAAGATGACCATTCTGGACTACATCGCCGCCAATCCGGGTTGTAGCGGTGGAGAAATCGCTGCCGCGCTAAATACCCCAACCACAGCCATTAATGCGGAGTTACGCCGACTCTGGCGCAGCGGTTCAGTCATAAGAAAAGAGCGCAAAACAGGCGGTCGCTTTTCTTACCAGATAAACCCGATGCCGTTCGGGTGCGGCAATCCACTTACCAACATGTTTAACCAACTACTGAAGGAAGCCAGAGCATGAGCACCATCAACCACCAGGAACTACGCGAACTGGCGACAGACTCGCAACGAATGGCAACGCATCAAAAATTACTAGCGTTTCACGCAATGCTCTCGCCGTCCGCTGTGCTGGCACTGCTGGATGAGCTGGAGCACGCCAGAACCATGGCTCCAGCCATTCGCCTGACGCTCCATCATGAAATCGCTGATTTCTGCGCACCACTGGGTTCGCCTGGTGAACCAGAAACGCCGGAAGCAATGCAACGAGAGCTACTGCAACGCATCGACAAGGTTTTTGATTTTTTCCTTAACCAGTAAAGAACCGCGATATGAACAAAAAGACCTGGTTTCGCGCATACATGTGGGCGCTGGTATGCGTCCTCGTTTCTCTCATTCTGTATGTGGGGCTACTTCCCAGAATGATTTCATCAGACAGCTCCTTCCTGGTATTGCTGGGCATTTTTGTCGCCTTGCTGTACCCGGCGGGCGTTGTCCGCTTTTTCAGTAACTACATCAAAGCAATTATGGAAACCAAACAATGAAAAAACTATTACCACTCATCCCTCTCCTGATGACCACACTTCTGGTTGGCTGTGACCGCGTGGAGCCGGGCAATGTAGGCATCAAAGTCAACAAACTGGGCGACGACAAAGGCGTCGGCGAAGTGGTTGGCGTTGGCCGCTACTGGACTGGCTGGAATACAGAGGTTTACATCTTCCCCACCTTCAAGCAAATGAAGACCTACGATGAGCCGTTCAGCTTCCAGATGAGTGACGGCACAACCATCGGCTATCACATCGGCGTGGCTTACAAGGTTGATCCATCCAAAGTTACCACAGTGTTTCAGACCTACCGCAAAGGCGTGGATGACATTACCGACACTGACCTGCGCCAGAAGATCGCCGATGCACTCAACCGACTGGCCAGCAAAATGACCACCGATAAGTTTATCGACGGTGGTAAGTCTGAACTGCTGGATTCAGCACTTAAAGATATTCAGGAAGAGATGACCCCCATCGGTATTCAGGTCATGAGCCTCTCTTATGTGGGTAAACCGGAATATCCGCCAACCGTTATCGACAGCATTAACGCCAAAGTCACGGCAAACCAGAAAACCCTGCAACGCGAGCAGGAAGTCAAGCAACGCGAAGCAGAAGCCAACATGCTACGCGCAGAAGCAGCCGGACAGGCTGATGCCATTCGCACAAAAGCCCAGGCTGAAGCCGATGCTATTCGTTTACGCGGTGAAGCTCTGCGCCAGAACCCCGGTGTTATGGAGCTGGAAGCAATCAACAAATGGAACGGCACGCTGCCGCAATACATGACCAGTAATACCGCTGTTCCGTTTGTTCCGGTGAAGTGATTCAACCCGGCCAGTGAAACCGCTGGCCGGAAATATAACGAATAAACAAAAAGCCAGAGGACAGAACATGCACAAAGCCTTTGAACGATGGATGCGCCAGCGTTACGGCAATCGCTATGACCTGACAAGGGATGTTGATGGCTACTACTGCCGCGAAATTGTGAAACGAATGTTTGAAGTGTGGTGTCACGCTCGCGGCCTGTACGCCGTGTAATCCGTGTCACTGCCAGAAGGTTAACCCATGTATACACAAAAAAACCGCTTGCCATGCCGCAATCAGTCAGGTTACATTTCCGCTGCACCTCATAAAACGAGTGCCGGGATTGCAACCCCCGCTGACAACTACAGCGCACAACCGCGCCAGCGGTTTTTTTGTGCGTACCGTATCGCCACGTCTTTTTCGCACACGAATTATGGTGGGGCGTACGGGGCCGACTTCGGTCGGGCCGGTTTCTGTAGTTGCCGGTGGTTGCAACCCCGTACGTCTCACCACCCAGAATTGCAACCTCTGGATGGTGAGTTTTCAAAACTTGCAACTACAGAGGCCACACCATGGCAAACCGCAAACAGCACCGCGCTATCGCGGAGCGTCGTCACATCCAGACTGAAATCAACCGCAGACTTTTCCGCGCATTCCGTGTCGCGCAAATCATGCACATCAATATGCTGCATGAACGCAGTCACGCACTATCGAACAGCTATTCCGCCTCTGTTTTCAGCTATCTGGCGGATGATCTGCGCGAGCTTCAGCAGCTCATCCAGCAGCAAAACAAACTCCATTAATTCCTGTTCCGGGCCTTTCCTGCACCTTGCGGCGGGAGGCCTTCGCACATCTGTAGTAAAGAGAATTGCAGCATGATTGACGCTCATGACTTCACAAGATGGGTGCGCACACAGGACACCCGTCTGGCTCCCATTCTTCAGGGATTATTTGATCTCTACATCCGTGGTCGTGACAACAGAGCACGCACCACAAAACCGGAGAATGCGGACACCCTTTATTTCACAGTAGACGACTGCTACCGCGTGGACTTCACACCACACGGGCTGGCGTTGCACTGCCTGACACCACACGGCGAATCACTGCTGGCGTATTACGACTCCCCGGCCTCCGTATTCGCGGCAATGCTGGCGCATCGCACTGCTGGCGGG
>NZ_AEJZ01000203.1:0-712 GCF_000208525.1 Escherichia sp. TW14182 | reverse complement strand
TTGCAGCGGTGCCGCCATCAATTTTTTTGCCCCCCTTGATTATCTGAAAGAGCTAAACAGTGAAGATGTACATTTAAATCACAGAGAGTTAATGAATGTGAGACAGAGTAAGTGAGTTTAATTAACATTTTAAAGGGTCGCGCTAAAGTCCGGGGGGGGGTGCGCAAAGCGGTTACAACGGTTACAAATTTAAAATCACTTATTTTTATATTACATATCAATATATTGCAACTGGTCCGATGAGTTACAAAAGCGGTTACAACGCGGTTACATGTAACCGTTTTGTTAGGTTACAGGCGGTTACAAGTTAAGTTTTTAACTGATTGATAATAAATAACTTTCTGAAAGCTGTAACCGTTGTAACCGCAGTGTAACCGCAAAGCGGTTACAAATAATATTCATTAAAATCATATTGTTATGTGGTGTTTTTTTGGGTTGTAACCGTTGTAACCGCTTTGCGCACCCCCCACCGGATTATGAGAGAGAGCCTGAAAATCACTGGTACGACCAGTAACATAAAATTAACGCAAACAAATTGAATAAAACCTCTGAGCTCGCCCCCCCCCGAGCGAAGTGGGTAAAATCAGGTCAGGTAATCCGTGCTTATTCAGGAGGTGTCAGAGTGCGCAGACAGAAAGCGCGGTGTTTTTGTTGTGGCGAACGCGCAGTGATTGAAAAGACTGTCTGGAAAGATGATCGGTTTGCTGACGTG